>JAOAEV010000061.1 GCA_026416585.1 Chlorobiota bacterium
TCGGTGTACTCAAAAATTGCTGCACAATTTCCAGTTCCACCTGCTCGCGCACAAGCATTTCAGATTGATCACGTTCAATGGGGAACGAGGCAAGTGCAGCATCGTCGCTTTCGAGCACCAACACGAGGTCAGACCACTCGACAGCAGCCAGGCTGGTCCTGAGTGTATCGAGCGGCAGAGTGTCCGAACGGGGAATAACGGCGATAGCATCAAGGCGCAGACCTTTAGGGCCACTCGAAACAACCACACCATAGAGCATCCGCGCTGTCACGTATACCGAGAGCGTTGGCTGCATTGCCATTGACTGAAGAAGGTCTGAGCAAAAATACTCGCCGTCTCTGCTACTGCGGCGCCAATGGATACAGTTACCAGTGTGCAACGCTGGAATCGGATCCTGAAACAGGCAGGTATCGCTCGTCCTTCTTACTGTTCAGGGCAAAGGAGCACCTGGGATTAGCTATCCTCGAACAGCGTGTAGCCAAATACTTGGCACTTGAACAGAACATGCTGAATCCTACATCACGATGCACGATAATACCACTGGAGATACGAACACCAGCTGCTCTATGGTTGGATCTGTTGGATATGCTCACACCAACCGTACAACCCTGCTCGATGCATTCCTCGATGCAGATAGCTCTGCTGTCACACTATGTGCCGAGGTTTATAGATAGCCATCAAGACAATTATGCTGATAAACTGACTACCCAATACACCACTACGGCAACAGAGTAGCTGCACGGTGCTGCCACTGGTTCTGTAAGGATTACAATAGTTTTGCACTGGTCACCATATCACTGGTGCACATGAAAGCTGGACACGCTGCCGCGATGTTCTCACTTGCGTTCGTGCTGATACAGCCATCACCGATAGAACGAGCAATGGAACTACGCTCTCCTGCATTTGACGATGGTGGTGCGATTCCACAGAGATATACCTGCGATGGTGCTGACATCTCCCCGCCGCTTCGCTGGCAGGACCTCCCCACCGGCACGCAAAGTCTTGTGCTTATTGTGGACGATCCCGATGCTCCTGATCCCCGCTCTCCACGGATGACATGGGTACATTGGGTGCTGACCGATATTCCGCCGTCGGTCACGGAACTTCAGGAAGGGATCACAACCGACAAGCTCCCTACTGGCGTCCGCGAGGGTCTCAATGATTGGAAGCGCACCGGATACGGTGGCCCATGTCCGCCGGTCGGGCGGCACCGGTACTTTTTCAAGCTCTATGCACTCGACACGGTACTGGCTCTCAGCCGCCCGACGAAAGCACAAGCAGAAGAAGCAATGCAAGGGCATATTCTTGCACACGCGGTGCTAATGGGTACCTATGAGCGCAGCCACCGATAGCGGACCGAACTTCACTACAGCGAAAGCTGATGCGTAGTTTTGCTACGCGAGATATTGGCACGCTATCCTGAAGTACAGCCACAGCCGTACGATTTGCTCATGCGCCGTGATATCTACCGATGGTACAGCCCGCATCTAGGTAAGAACATGGAATTAGTTGCCTACGGGCACTACGGTTTTGCCCTGCTACTATTTCCCAGCGCAGCAGCCGACTACCTCGAATACGAACGTTTCTACTTGATTGAGGCAATTCGCCCGTTCATCGAACGTGGGATGATGAAAGTCTATTCGATCAACAGCATCAATAGCGAAAGTTGGCTCAACAGCCGCATGCACCCACGCGACAAAGCCATCCGGCACCAGCAGTATAATGCCTACGTTGCCGATGAAGTGGTCCCCTTCATCCAGAACGATTGCCGTGGACGTGTTCCAATCATTACCAGCGGTGTCTCTCTCGGTGCCTACCACGCAGCAAATTCGTTCTTTCGCCGTCCGGATCTGTTCGACGGCACAATCGCCATGAGCGGAACGTATGATCTATCCTGGTACACTGGTGGTTACTGGGACGACAACTGTTACTTCAATTCACCCGTGCACTACTTGCCGAATCTCAACGACAACCACTGGCTGACGATGCTCCGCGCCAAGCGGCACGTGTATTTCATGACCGGGCAGGGTCCCTACGAGCACCCAGACAGCTCGATTCAAATGGGTCACATTCTTGGCGCCAAAGGCATCCCTAACTACGTGGACATCTGGGGAACCGAGTGGATGCACGATTGGCCTACGTGGCGCGCGATGTTACCGGCTGCACTCGACCGTTGGTTTGCTGCAGGAGTATAGATGCGCATTGCTGTTCCTGATCGTTTGATTTTCTCGCCGTTGATCGAAGGTTCTACTGGCGAACACCAGCTTATACGCGCTCCGCAGTCGGAGTGCCAGAATCTTCTTCGCACAGCGCGTGTGGAACTGGCACTCATCTCACCGCTGGGATTTGGATCGGCACCGTCGCTCAGTGATTACCAGATCATCGGCTCCACGTGTGTTGTCGCCGAAGAAGGGCTTGATCTGGCGGCAATCCGCTTCCGGAGCGGACTCGACATCCCACGGACGTACTATGCACCAGAGCCAGACGATTTCATCACACGCATTGGACTGCTGCTGCTTGCCGAGCAGCACGAACTGGAATTGCATGCTGTTTCCTCTCCTGCCGATGCGGACACGATAATCACCTGGAACGACGCGGGTAATTTTCCCAGTCATCCGGTGGTTATAGACCTAACAGAAGAATGGTGGCTGGCAATCGAATGTGGCTTGCCGCTTGGCATTTGGGTCTGTCGCTCAGAATTAGCCGAGGAACTTGATCTGGTAAAGTTGACAACTGAACTTGCACGCGCTGGACTACCTTCTCGTGAATATCTCGACAGTGGTGGGGTCCTTCAATGGCGCTGGGATGACCGCACACACGAGGCACTCAAAACAACGCTCGAGATGCTCTACTACCACCACTACATTACCGAACTACCAGCACTCAACGTGATCAACTCAGGTCCGCATCAGACAAAGTCCCGCCAAACGTAACTTTGCTGCTACTGCTACCACTTCCACCAGAGATGCTTTATGCCTGCTACGTCTGTATGGTCAGAGTTCCGGGAATTTATCGCCAAAGGTAATGCCATTGATTTGGCTGTGGGTGTAATCATCGGTGCCGCGTTCAATGGTGTAGTCACCAGTATTACCGATGGTATCCTTCAACCGCTCATTGCTCTCGCTGCGCCTGACCCTTCGGTTGGATTGATGCTCGGTCCACTCAACATCGGACGAGTGATCAGCGCGCTGATCAATTTTTTGTTGACAGCAGCAGTGGTCTTTTTTGCCATCGTCAAGCCGATGAATGTCTTGCGGCGCCGTCTCGAAAAAGCCAAATCCACTGAAACTTCTACCTGACGTTTCACCATCGCTTGTATAATTCCATGCGTACACACCTCATCATAGTGCTGTGGTGCGCAGCCTTGTTTGCACCAGCGCACAGCGAACCGAGCTGGAACACAAAGGGCACCGCGACACTCAACCTAACCCAAGTTGCTCTTCGCAATTGGGCAGCCGGCGGTCAGAACACCATCGGGATTGCTGGTTTACTCACCTATCGCGCACTCTACACTGGAACGGGCGATCGGTGGGAAACAACGCTCGATGTCGGCTACGGGCTAACCAAACTCGCTGATATGCCGTTTCGAAAAAGCGACGACCGTTTCATTTTGATCTCCACCTACGGTCTGCGCTCACCGGACTCGCTAATTTCCTACGCAGCCCAGCTCGACTTCCGCACACAGCTAACCAATGGATTCCACTACCCAAATGACTCGACTGAAACGCTCATTTCGACCCTCTTTGCACCAGCAACGATCAACCTTGGTATAGGTGCTACGTACACCCCATCCCAAGCGGTAAGCATCACGCTGATGGCTGCAACAGGGCGAGGCGTATTTGTTCTCGATCGTCGCTTGCAGAACGGCTCGCTCGGTCCTGATTCGGGGAAAGCAGTCCGTCTGCAACTTGGTGCCTCATTGAATGCGACGATTGTCACTGAACTGGTCGAGAACGTGCTGCTCAATACGAAGCTGGCGGTTTTTGCCCCGTATGACGCGTTTGACTCCCAAGTGGTCAACTGGAATACGGTGCTCACCTTCCGCATCAACAAATTCATGAGCGCAAGTTTTGCTCTCGACGTTGCGTACGATCCGCGCATTGTGCTGAGCCGCGATGACGGTACGCGTGGTCCAGCGACGCAAGTGCGAAATGTTCTCGGTATCGGCCTGATATTCCCGCTCTAAGCAATGCGCCGTGTATTGGTGGTGGCGTACTACTTCCCTCCGTCGGGCGGACCCGGCGTTCAGCGCGTCCTGAAAATGATTCGTTATCTGCCGCAGTTCGGGTGGGAGCCAGTTGTGCTCACGGTACGTCAAGGGACATTCCCTGCGCGGGACGAATCGCTCCTTGCCGAAGTACCAGCCACGCTCCACGTTGAGCGCACCCGTATCCTCGAACCATATGTTCTCTATCGCCGGTTGACCGGAACCCATAGCCCCATTGACGTCAGCGTTTTGACCGATCGGGAACCAACAAGCTGGCGACAACGACTGGCACAGTGGATTCGTGCCACACTGTTCATTCCCGATGCACGTGTGGGATGGCTGCTCGATGCTGTTCCAGCGGGAGTACAACTGATCAAGCGATTTGGTATCGCGGCAATCTATACCTCGTCGCCCCCCTACACATGTGCGCTCATTGGGCGAGCCCTTCAGCGGCGCACGAATACGCCATGGGTCATGGAACTGCGCGATCCGTGGACGAATTTCTTGACGACCCCACGGCGTTGGGTGTTGCCTCGGTTGTTCGATCGGCATTTGGAACGCTCGTGTTTCGAGCGCGCCAATCGAATTATTGCTGCTTGGGATGGGATTGTTACCGATGCGCTTGGCAAGTATCCACACCTTTCACGCGACAAGTTTGTGGTCATCCCCAACGGATTCGATTCTGCAGATTATCCCCCCACCGAGCCATCCCGTAATTCTGCACTAACGATCACATACACCGGCTCGCTCTACGGCTTACGCAATCCTGGCATACTCGTGACCGCATTGGAACGTCTGACCGCTGAAGGAGAGATTCCTCGTCAGCACGTACTCCTTCGTCTGGTCGGTAGAGTTGGTGACGACGTTGTACGGGACCTGGACGCCTCGCCATTGCGCGACCGCATCGAGATCATCCCTTACGTGCCGCATCATGAAAGCATTCGCTACTTACTCGAAAGCGATATCGCTTTGCTGGTTGTCGATCGCAGTAGCGATAGCACTACGATCGTACCAGGCAAAGTCTTCGAATATCTCGGCGCGGCGAAACCTGTTCTGGCTCTTGCACCGCACGACAGCGCCATCGAAGCATTGCTGGAGGAAACATGTGCCGGGTCAGTCTGCGCTAACGTGGAGGAGTGTGCCGCAACGGTCGTCGCGTGGTATCGTCTCTGGGCAAACGGTGAGCTGCTTGTGCATCCCAACGCTGCTGCAATCACGCGATATGAACGTCGTTCTGCTGCTCGTCATCTGGCGGCAGTCTTCGACCAACTCGCTGCCACAAGAGAATGAACACATTAGTCGTATCACTAACACGGGCACTATCTAAGCTCAGCTATTGCTCGCGATCGCAAGCTGCCAAACTTATCGACGCCGGGCGCGTCACAGTTGATGGAACAATCGTGACTGACCCGACGCGTCGGGTAAACCTGCACCGTGACACTATCGCCGTCGATGGCGTGCCGCTCAAACCACCTCGGGAGCACATCTACATTCTGCTCAATAAGCCCCGCGGATACGTTGTCTCTCGCTGTGGCGATCGTAACAGCCAGACTGTATTCGATCTGATCAAGCATGAACAGACACCCCATCTTGTTCCCGTCGGGCGTCTCGACAAAGCCAGCGAGGGGATGCTGCTCTTGACAACCGATACACTATGGGCAGACCGACTGACCGGCCCTGATGCTCACGTGCCAAAAGTGTATCATGTCCAGATTCATGGCAAGCTGTCCGCTGTGGCATTTGACCAACTTCGGGCAGGAATTACCAACGGTGGTGAACTGCTCAAAGCTGCGGCGGTATCGGTTCTGCGAGATGGTCTGCGGAATCAGTGGCTATCCATCACACTGACGGAGGGACGGAATCGGCACGTGCGCCGCATGCTTGCCACTTTGGGATTTGATGTGCTCCGCCTGGTGCGAGTGCAGATCGGCAGCTTGACGCTTGGCGATCTGCCGAAAGGTGCCTGGCGACTACTATCGTCTGACGAGCAGCAGTTGGCTTCGAGAACCGATATGGCGTAATTTGCCTGTAATGAAATACGTTGTGTTTGTTCTTCTTGTCGTCGCAGACGTGCTCTGGTTCGGCGGGTGCTCGACAGTGCCACCGGCCGGCTGGCTTGGCGAGAATATCAATTCATCCGCTGACGAGATTGCTGCTTGCCGATGGAATGAGTCACTCCTCCTGCTCCGGATCGAGCAAATGGAGAAACTGCTCCAAACCGACCGCCGTGCCGACGACAGTTGGAGTGTGCCACTTTTAGCTCGCATTCCGCCCGCGCTGGAATGGCACGCCGGCAAACCCGCCATTGCTTCGCTCAGCGATGGACATGTGCTGGTCATCTTTCCCGTCAACCGAACACCATCGAACGTGGACCTTGCTGAGTGCATCTTCGACGGACAGCAGTGGTCCGAGCCTCGCTGGCTCGATATGCTCAATTCGCCGAACTGGGATTCACAACCAGCACTGTTCCACGACGGAACGGTGCTGGTGTTCTGCTCCGATCGCTCTGGGAGTAAAGACCTCTACGTGAGTCAACGTACACCGGCAGGATGGTCAGCACCACTACCGGTAGGACTCAATACCAGCAACGATGAAATCACCCCGGCGCTTCTGCGCGATACAACGTTGCTTTTTGCCCGCCGGCGCGATACCAACTCGGCAAATTTTGACATCTATCGAGCTACTCCATCAGCACCGTTGGAGTGGACACGCGCAGAACTGCTGCCAGAACCAATCAACTCACCTGCCAATGACATTGCACCAGTCGTCTGGGATTCACTCATAATTGTCAGTTCCGATCGGCAGGGGAATTTCGATCTTTACGCGTTTCGGCTGTGTGGACCGGTACTTTTACGTACGCGCATTTATCCATCGGTGAGCAGCGAACGACTCGATGGTATCATGACAATCGCATCAGCATTAACGATTGAAACAGTTGCCATCGGTGCCGACGGGACAGCAACATTTTCTCCTCGTCCATCGGAGCACTACATTATCCGCTACACAAACAACTGCACCCAGTGGTCGAACCAGTGGAGCATAACCGCACCGTGCGATCCCTGGCGAACGGTTATCCTCGAATTGCCGATCACCCTGCCTGAGAATAACGCTGTGTGGGAAGCAACGCTGACGCAAGTCTTTGCGCCAGACGACTACGTGCCCGCAACCGAACAACATCGCACTGCTCTTGGGTTACTGCAGCGATACAATCTCGCTGCTGATGGCATTGCAGGGGCAGCGCGTTTCGACACACGCATTGCCGACGAAGTCGTTCAGCATATCAGTGCTGTGCTCAGTTGTGCACCATCAGCTTGGGTACGCGTGGGAGTCGCAGCATCCCCAAGCCGGGGAGCAATCCGCTATACTGGTGCACCCCTGACAATTGTTGGCAGCGACCGCACCGTAGCATGTGTTCCAGACGTGATCCTGCCTCCGAATGATGTCGCACTGTTACGAGCATATGCTGTACAACGAATACTTGCCGATGCCCTGGAAGCCGATCGCCGATGGGTAGGGCGCGTTGAATGGGTGCTCCACACCGACAGGGATGCGCCCCCCGATGGTGTACGTGTGAAAGTGTCGGTTGCATCGGGATCGTCGGTTCCGTAGTTACCGCTGCACCCGATTGCGCAAGCGTGCCATTGGGGAAAGCAAGTTTAGGGTTATGCATTGTGACATACAGAGCAACACATCCAACCACGGGGTAACAAATACCCACAGTGATAGAATGCCGACTTCCGTGGGGTGTATAACTTCGTTCCTGCTCGTTGTATTTTTGCAGTCCTAACATTGCGGAATGCAAACGATGCAAGCAATCGTCGAAATCGCAGGCAAGCAATATCGCGTACAGCCACGTGAGCGTCATGTTGTACCACACTTGAATGCTGAGGTGGGTCAAACGCTCGAGTTCCGTGGCGTACTCGCCACACTTGATGGCGACACCGTTCAGGTAGGTATGCCTTACCTGAACGCGTGCGTGACAGCAACTGTTCGTGCGCACGGCAAGGGCGATAAAGTACTTGTGTTCAAGAAAAAGCGGCGGAAGGGGTATAAAAAACTGCGTGGTCATCGTCAGCAGTACACCGAAATCGAAATCACTGGTATCACACTCAGCACGTAAGCTATGGCACATAAAAAAGGTGGCGGCTCGACGAAAAACGGTCGAGATTCGAACGCGAAACGACTCGGTGTCAAGCGGTTCGGCGGGCAACGTGTCCGGGCAGGCAACATCTTGATTCGCCAGCGCGGCACGCGCTGGTATCCGGGCGAAAACGTCGGGCTGGGTCGCGATTACACGCTGTTTGCGCTCATTGACGGCGTTGTCAAATTCGAACGCCACGGCCGCAATCGCCAGAAAGTCTCTGTCTATCCTGTCGAAGCAGTCAACTGACGATGCGCTGCTGTCGGTATTTGTTGCGCCCGCATCGCGATAGAATCAGCATGCGGGCGCGTTTTGTTTGTCCGATTGTCCAACTTTTTTCGGTCACATGCCATGAAAATCACCGTTATCGGCGCCGGTAACGTCGGCGCAACTGTGGCACAACAGATTGCCTACTCCGAACTGGCAAATGAAGTCGTGCTGGTTGATATCGCCGAAGGCATCCCGCAAGGAAAGGGACTTGACCTGCTGGAAGCGATGCCCGTGCTTGGCTCGGACACATACGTGCATGGCACCAACTCCTACGAACCGACCGCTGGCTCGGATATCGTCGTTATTACTGCCGGATTGGCTCGCAAACCAGGAATGAGCCGTGACGATCTTCTTGCTGCAAATGCTAAGATTGTCGCCACCTGCGCCGAGCAAGCCTACGCAGTATCGCCCAACGCACTCTTCATCGTCGTGTCCAATCCGCTTGACGTAATGACGTATCTGACGTTGCGCGTGACGAAAGTGCCACGCAATCGCGTCATTGGCATGGCAGGCGTTCTCGACACTGCACGGTATCGCGCGTTCATCGCAATGGAACTTGGGTGCTCGGTCGAAGACATCCATGCACTGCTGATGGGCGGTCATGGGGATTCAATGGTGCCACTGCCGCGCTACACAACAATTGCTGGCATCCCGCTGGAACAGTTTCTTCCTAAAGACCACATTGAAGCAATCGTCCAGCGGACCAAAAACGGTGGAATCGAGATCGTCAACTACCTCAAGACTGGCTCGGCATACTATGCCCCGGCCGCCTCAACCGTCGAAATGATTGAAAGCATCGTCAAAAACAAACGACGCATTCTTCCCTGCTCGGCATTGTGCGATGGCGAATATGGCTTGCGT
>JAOAEV010000101.1 GCA_026416585.1 Chlorobiota bacterium
ATCCCGAACGATTGTGTACTGCTCACCACGTAATGTCGTCGCCACATACACGCATCGTACTGAATCAAGAAACAATCCTTGTGGATTCGACCACCGGGCAAAACCTTCCGTCGTGATTGTGTCGAGTTTTTCTCGTAGTCCGCTACTTCCGTTGACTATCGGCAGATAGAGCGTGGTATCGAATACCGACCGTCCGCGAATGTGTAGCGTTGCCATCAGTGTATCAATGGAAAACACAAAATGATGGAGCGGTGATGTTGTGTCCCGAACAGTCATAAATCGAATGTCGAGATTGATACCACTGTGACTGAATTCAAGTTTTGTTGTGGGCATTACCGGTAGCTGCCGGTCAAGGAGCTGCTGAGCCGATTGTGTTGCAGCAAACCGACATCCAACGACACACGTCACAAGAAGTAAAAGTAGGTTTCCTGTCCATTTCATCACACATCACATCACCGTGGTGGTTCAAAAATGCAACAGGGAGCACTCATGTAGAATGCTCCCTGCCTCACGAATCGGTCGTCTCGGGTTACTCTTCGGATTTCTTTCCTTTCTGCGCGACCAGTTCTGGTTCTGAGGGTTGCTGCACTGTCGGCATTTCTTCTGCAACGCGCTTGGCAACAACAGCAGCAATTGCGACATCGGGGGTATGTTTGATCGTCAATCCAGGAACGGAGATGTCACCAACGTGGACCGACTGACCAATACGCAACGGAGAGACATCCACATCGAGATGCTCAGGCAAATCTGTCGGCTTACATACGACCGTCAGCTTGTGCATAATTTGTTCAAGCAAGCCACCCTGCTCATGCACCCCGACAGGTACTCCAACCAAACGCACCGGTACTTCAAATTCGACAGCACGATCGGCACTGATACCATACAGATCAAAATGCACAATTGCATCGCTGACCGGATCGAATGCAACATCTTTGAGGATACATTCATACACCTGGCCGTGACCCTCGATTTCGAGCCGCACAACATGCGTCTCTTGTGTATAGACCAATGGGTGCAGGGACAGCGGGCGTACAGCAATTGGAATTGGCTGCATTGCCGTTGCATAAAAAATTCCGGGCACCATACCACTGCGCCGCAGCCGCTTGGCTGCTTGTTTGCCGGTTGGCCGCGGAGTTGCTTTCAAAACCAGTTCACTCATAATGTTTTTTCCAGTTAGTGTGACTGCGTTACCGAATAATGTCGAAAAGTGACGAAATGGATTCGTTTCGGTGTGTTCGCACAATCGCCTCAGCGAGCATATCTGCAACGGAGACAACCCGAATCTTCGGCGAGGGCCGTCGCAGTGGAATTGTATCAGTAATATACACACGTTCGATATCAGCACATTCTTCGATCGCCTCGAGGGCATGACCCGAAAAAACCGCATGCGTACATGCACCGACAATCGTACGAGCGCCGTGTGCTTTCAGCGTTTGCGCGCATGTAACGAAAGTTCCACCAGTATCCACAAGGTCATCAACGATGATGACGTCCTTGCCCTCGACATCACCGATGACCGTCATGATTTCACTGACGTTCGGTGCTGGGCGGCGTTTATCAACAAGCACCAGATCAGCATGGAGCCGCTTGGCATAGGCTCGAGCCGTTTTCGCACCACCAACATCGGGCGACGCGACGGCAAGATTGTCGAGCTGTTCTTCCTCGAGCACGGGCAGTAGCACGCGCGAAGCGTAGAGATGGTCAAGCGGTATATCGAAAAATCCCTGTAGCTGCGGTGTGTGAAGATCTATGGTAATAACCCGATCGGCACCGGCAACGGTCAACAAATTAGCAACAAGCTTTGCCGTAATGGACACGCGCGGCTGATCCTTGCGATCTTGTCGTGCATAGCCAAAGTATGGAATGACCGCCGTGATCCGCGACGCCGATGCACGGCGCGCAGCATCAATCAGAATCAGCAGCTCTACCAAGTTATCTGCTGGCGCGTAGGTTGATTGGACGATAAACAGATCCACCCCACGAATGTTTTCTTCGTACTTAACCCAGATTTCGCCATCGCTGAAATTGCGGATGGTTACCTGAGCAAGTTCCAATCCTGCTGCGCACGAAACACGTTCAGCAAGCTCGTGATGCGATCGACCGGAGACGATCTTGATCTCCGAGGGAACGATGCCTTCATGAAGCGGATGTAGCGCAGATGCAAGCGATGGCTGACTCATGGGTGTGCGGTTGGGAGACTATGCATGCTGGCACAGCCAGCGTCATGCTGGGGCGGCTGGATTCGAACCAACGAATGGCGGATCCAAAGTCCGCTGCCTTGCCACTTGGCGACGCCCCAACGTCTGTGCATCAGATGTAGATGCATGCGTTTTGGAGCGCAAATATACGGCACTGAATTCAAGACAGCTCAGAGCTGTGGGGGCGTGTACTGCGATCGCTGCGGTCGCTTCGAACGTCAGACACAAGCAACGCAGAGATGAGCAGCCGGTAACGCTCAGCAAGTTCTGGAAACAGTGCCAATGCTGCAAGATGGCGCTGCAACGTCTGGTTGTCCCCACGAGATGCGGGACCTGTCCGTGCGATTGGCATACCGCTGACAAGTGCCGACACTGCATTATCCACAGTCGCTCGTAAAATCGGGGGCAGAAAACGTTCCGGCGGAATTCCTGCCAGCCGAGCCACCTCTTGCGCCAATGCAACAACCTCGGTCGTGACATTCGACGCTAAGACTGCAGCAGCATGATACAGCGCTTTTCGTTTGGCATCAGTCGGA
>JAOAEV010000042.1 GCA_026416585.1 Chlorobiota bacterium
GCTCGGCGATTATATCCCAAGCCGTGCCATGCAGCGATAACCTCTGCTTTTGATGCACTGGCGAGTGCCTCGATCGTGGGGAAACGTGCCAGAAAACGTTGCAGTATCGGTTCGACCCGCCAAACTTGTGTTTGTTGAAGCATTGTTTCTGCAACCAACACGATGTACGGATTACGCTGCTGGCTTCGCCAGATAAATGTGCGTTGGTTCGTGTCGAACCAGCGCGCCAAACGTTGCCGCATCCAGAGAATGGATTGGCGTGTATCTTTGTGCTGCCGGTTGAACGATTCTGAGGTGCGTTCCATGATTGTTCGCTCTGTTTCGCTGGTGATAGGTATTGTATCGGTGGCAATTGCACAGGCTCAAATTCCACAGGCGACGCTTCGCCCGGCTGATACAAGCCAGCAACGGCCACCAGTCAATTTGGACGTTGCGCCGTACTACGGCGTCGGATTTCAACTGGGTTTTGCTACAGGTGTCGGTTTTTCATTCCGCTACACCTCGCCGCAGCGTTTTGCTCTCGAGCTGAATGCTGGGTATATTACTGCAGGCAAAAATCGCGCGTGGTACTCAGTCGGTGCTGAAGCGCAGTACCAGTTTGATAACTCGATCGATTCACGCTTTTACGGTTTTGCAGGGGTTGGCTACTACGCTGACGACAAGGATTCGGTCGGAAATGTGTTATCGTACCCGACACGTTTAGGGCTCGGTATTGGGTACGAGTGGTTCATTTCTCGTGCGGCTGCATTGTCGCTGGAAGCACCACTCACGTTTTTCATTGGTGAGCCGGGAATACAAGTGTTCCCGACCCCGCAATTGGGTATCGTGTACTATTTCCGCTGATGCTCCCGTCGCCTTACGATCCATCCCGCGTTCTGACAATCGGCATTATCGGTGGTGGGCAGCTCGCAAAAATGACCGCAATGGCTGCCTACCGGCTCGGTATGCGTGTGGCAATCATCGAGCACGGCGAACAGTCGCCAGCAGGGGTGATGACCAAACTTGATTTCCCGGGCGGTTGGACCGACAACGATGAGCTTGACCGCTTTGCCGCTGTCAGTGACATCATCACGCTCGAAAATGAATTTGTCGCACCTGAGCTGCTCGAACACATTGCCGAACGACGTTTGGTACTGCCTTCACCCCAAACTCTCGCTTTAGTGCGGGACAAGTTTACGCAAAAGCAAACCGTGGCCACTGCTGGAATTCCTACGCCAGCATTTGCTGCTGCTGATTCGCCAGAGGCGATCGCCACATTCGCTGCTGTGTACGGCTATCCTGTTATTGTCAAGACGCGCACGTTCGGTTATGATGGTTATGGCAATGCGATAGTCCGCTCCGAGCGCGACATTGCCGCGGTGTGGGAACGCTTTTGCCACGGGGAGCATCCGCGCGCGGTGATGGTGGAGGAATTTGTTCGATTTCACAAAGAACTTGCCGTGATTGTTGCACGCAATCGTCGCGGTGAATGCGCGGTTTATCCCTGCGTCGAGACGGTACAGGAAGATTACGTCTGTCGTGCGGTGCTTGCTCCTGCACCGATCGAACCAAACCTTGCCGAGCATGCGCAGCAGCTTGCGCAGCGGGCAGTTGAGGCGATCGGCGGTGTGGGGGTCTTCGGCATTGAGCTGTTCTTGAGCGATCACGATTCAGTGCTTTTCAACGAGATTGCACCACGTCCACACAACAGTGGTCATTACACAATCGAGGCATGTCAAACCTCGCAATTCGAAAACTGCGTTCGGGCGGTGTGCAATTTGCCTCTTGGCTCGCCGGAGATGATTGTTGGGGCAGCAGTGATGATCAATTTGCTTGGAGAGCGGAGCGGCAGCGGCATTCCTGATAGTCCCATTGAAGCGCTTCGCCACGGACGCGCATGGTTGCATCTGTACGGTAAAAAAGACTCTCGCCGACGTCGGAAGATGGGGCACATTACTGCTATTGGTGCAACCGTCGAAGAAGCCCTCGCAAAAGCGCGTGCTGCGGCGGAAGGCTTCATTTGGTGAATCTCTGGTATGGTTGCAAAAAAGAACGGCCCCCTCTGCCAGCAGCAGAGGGGGCGTTCTCTATAGTCGGTGTTGTGCTTACTTGATGCGCAAGAACTCGATGCGCTGATTGACTGAGCTGTATGGACGGCGCTGATCTATGAGTTCACTTGTTCCGTAGCCTTTCGCGATAAGCCGTGTGGGGGCAACACCACGATTGATTAGCCACATGCGGACCGATTCCGCGCGCTGCTGCGAAAGGCGTACTTCTTGCGATTCCTTCCGACGTTTATTACGCGACTTCGAAGCGTGACCCTGAATCTCCACCTCCATCTCTGGGTAATCCTGCAACGTCTTGAGCACTTCTTCTAACATCGGGAAGGAGCGCGGAAGAATCTCAGCACTGTTCTTCTTGAATGTGATACCACGAAGCACCATTTTCTTACCAACCTCGAGCACTGGCTTCTTTTCTTCCTTCTGCTTGGGAACATCGTCGCTCGGATCGAGCGGGTTGGTTTTCTGCACGAGTACTTCAGTTCCGTCATCAACGGTACCTTTGTCGGTGTCGCGGTCGAGCGGATTTGTGCGGTACGTCTTGACTTCTTCGCCGTCGCTGAGACGATCGCCATCGGAGTCCGCTTTGAGTGGGTCAGTTTTGTATTGCTTGACTTCTTCGCCATCATTCAAGCCGTCGCCATCGGAATCCGCTTTGAGTGGGTCGGTTTTGTACTGCTTGATTTCTTCGCCGTCGCTGAGACCGTCAGCATCGGTATCGGCTTTGTTGGGATTGGTTTTATACTGCATGACTTCTTCGTAATCACCCAGTCCGTCGTTGTCGCTATCGGGTGCCAGCGGATTAGTGCGATACTGGGTGACTTCCTCGCCATCTTTAAGTCCGTCACCGTCAGTATCCGCTTTGAGTGGATCGGTTTTGTATTGCTTGACTTCTGCACCATCTTTCAAACCATCACCGTCAGTGTCAGGATTTTTCGGATCAGTGCGGTAAACTTTTACCTCTTCGCCGTCCTTGAGTCCGTCACCGTCAGTGTCGGGGTTGAATGGATCAGTACCGAGCTGCTCTTCTTCCAGGTCGGTTAATCCGTCGCCATCGGTGTCGGTGATGTCGTCACGGAAGCTATACATGAAGCTGACGAGACCGCTCCAGAAAGCATCGTTTTGGGCGTCGTGAAGCGGGTTCATGTCGTCGTTGAACGTCGGGTGTCCGCCGAGCGCAATGTCGAGTGCCCAGCGGTTGCTCAGTTTGACGTTAAGCCCGATGCCGATAGGTGCATACGGCGCAGCACCGGAGACGGAATCTTCTGACCGATTATAGGGTGGGAAATCACGATAGCCACCCCGAGCGATTGTAGCGGGGTCATAGCGGTAATACACGTAGCCCAGTCCGGCGTAGATATACGGCTTGACGCCGATGAATTGAAACGGTGTCAACCGCACGCGTAGATCCAGCGGGATTGCCTCGGTACGGTAGTCGCGAAATGTTTCGAGTTTCGAAGAAGCAAATAGGGCGTATCCTCCTCCTGCCTCGATAGCGACCGATCGGCTGGTCGCATAGAGCAACGACGCGCGGAATTGCCCCGTCAGTGGTCGGCTGATCGCTTCATTGATACCGTTGACGATGCCTCCGCCAAAACTAATCGCCCATGACTGCGGATTTTGAGCACGCAAACCAATAGCCATACAGGCGAGCACGAACCCAAGAAATCGAACGCGAGTCAGCATAATTCTGACAGCGGTAAATGGAACATATCGTCGGTATTGACGCAGCCGGCGTTACACCGGTAAGGGGCTATTCCCGCGGGATAGAATCGTGGCGCCGTACCAGCTCTCTCCTGTGTCGGAGCATCTGCTGGCTGCTCGAAAATACAGCGTCAACATTACCGCTGCAAGAGGCAAAGGAAAATTCCGTAGAACTACGGAGCGATGTATTGCACAACGCCAAGAGGGTTGTCTCTTGTCGGAGTTTATCCGGCGATGCTGTCTACATGACTACCAAACGAAGATTGGTGCGGCGCGTTCGTGTACGGAGCCATTGCTCCAATTGTCGGAGCATGCTCGAGGTCGGACGCTCGATCTCGACCAATGCGATCGTGAGGGTGTCGGGTGCGGCACTGGGAGGATGGAGCAGCACTGCC
>JAOAEV010000062.1 GCA_026416585.1 Chlorobiota bacterium
GTACGTGATGACGCCCGAATACGGCGCTGCGACGCAGCTCGAAAAAATCGACATGATCGACTATGCCGACTTGATCGCCATCAACAAGTTCGACAAGCGCGGCGCGCTCGATGCCTTGCGCGATGTACGCAAGCAATACCAGCGCTCGCATGGGTTGTGGTCCTCGCCACTGGAGGCAATGCCAGTCTTTGGCACGATCGCATCGCAGTTCAACGACGAAGGCACCAATGCGTTGTACCGAGCATTCATCGAGCTTGCACGCTCGCGCTTTGGATTGGAATGGACAACCGATGTCGAGCACACCAGCCCAGTGAGCACTCGGATGACGATCATCCCACCGGAGCGATCCCGATACCTTGCCGAAATTGTCGAAACCAACAAGCGCTACGATGCACATGTCGAGCGGCAAGCGGCGCTGGCTCGGCGGCTCTACCAACTGCGCGGCGCGATGGAGCAGCTCCTGTCGGCCAGCGAGGATGCAGACTCGCACTAACCTTGCAGCAGCCGTTGCACTGTGCCTGCTGGCTGGATGTTCCAGTAGCGTCCGCTTTACGTTTTCGGCGCCGAGCAACGCGCCGACTGCGCTGCAGCGTCAGGTGCTCGAAGTCGCTGCATCCCATCTTGGGACGCCGTATTGCGCAGGTGGTTCTCGAGAGCGCTGCTTCGATTGCTCCGGCTACGTGCAAGCAGTCTTTGCGGCAGTAGGAGTCTATCTACCGAGAACGACGCTTCAACAGTCGCAAGCAGGGATGTCCATTCCAATCGAGCAGCTCCGAGCTGGCGACCTTGTGTTCTTTCGTTTCGAGCGCCGAAATGGCGTCTCGCACGTGGGAATTTACGCAGGCGATGGCACTGTCTTCCACGCTTCCCAGTCGCGCGGTGTAGTGCGCGAACAACTCTGGGGCACCTATCTCGAGCGAGGCATCGCGTTCTGCCGCCGCGTTCTCCCGAGAGCCGATGGTGGAATGTTCTGACACGGAGCTGTTCCCGGAATATCAATGAGAAAAATCGTGCCGGGGTGAAAGTAAACCGGGCTGAAAGTAAAACAGTGTGTTTTTGTATTTTTCAAGGCGGTACCATCTCTTGGGAGTACCAATGCAACACTGCCATGTTTTTCCGTGTGTGCAGGTTGTGCTCCGATGGAGTGCATGTTTCTTTGCGTCCGCGCAAACCCAGCGATTTATCTGCAACTCGAATAGGGACGAATCCTCCCACCGCACTGCGGCAAGTGGTCATTCGCATTGGAGGACACAGCAAGAGAGTGACCCCAACATGCAACCGAACGCCGGCAACGATTGTTGCATGTGGTCGTGCAGCCAGAGCCGAAGTGCCTGGTGGACAATCGGACTGCTGTGGGGACTCGGCATGGTGCTTGGGGTAGTCTCTCCGGGGTGGGCTACATGGAAACCAGAGTCGATGATTTCACCTCAGGTCCTCTTACAAGGCGGAGCAGGAGAGATTCTCACTGCCCACACTCCGGAGTCTGCCCGCTTTTTGCGCTACCACTCCATCACCAGCGCCTACGATTCTGTCACGCTGCACTATCAAATCGGTGAGGTCTGGGTGCACACACGCCAAGGACAATGGAAGCCGATTTGCTGGGCGATACCCCACGTGCTTGGTGATCCCAGGTTCGGCTGGCCATATCGGGTTATTACCGACACTGCGCAGGGTGATGCACAATCCCTGCTTCCGTATTTGCAGAGCGAACCGTTTGAGCGTGAATCGCTCGACAGCATTCGATTCTATCGCGTGTTCCGGTTAGGGGTAAGCTGTCACGTGAACATGGATCCGATCGGAGCTGATACGCTCGATCTCCCACCTGGCGATGGAAACCCACTCGCCGATCGCTGGCGGAATACGTTCTGGGTTGCTCCAGAAGGCACAATCTCTGACCAGCGCGAGTTCGTCGTGCAGCTTCGTGATGCGGAGAGCGATTCTGTGTTGGTTACCGTTGATAGCGTCGGTATTCTGCCGAACGCGGAACGGCGGCTTGTACCACGGTATGGCACTGATCCAACGCCATACAACCATGTTCGGGTGCTTCCACCACTCGGCAGTGGTAGAGCCTACATCCAGATTGTGCCTCGACGGTATGGCGGCTTCCTCGATGATGGCTTTTGCCTCCAGGCCCCAATCCAGGCAAAGTTCAACTACTCGTGCATGTTCGAGCCGCAACCAAATGGAGACTGTGTACGCTACGATTCCGCAACAAGTGCTGCACTGGTGCGGCAGATTGATAGCCTCTACTTCGATCGCCTGATCGCCTACTGCGATAGTATCGTTGCATCGCCTGAGCCTTGCTTACCAGTGATGCCGCTTCGTTTCAGCACACTGCCAGAGCGTGCGTTTGAAGCAGATTCATTCTTTGCCCGCTACTACGATACAACGGTTGTTGTGTCCGACGGTCGCCGCACCATCGAGATGGTCCAGCGTGGATGCCAGCAGCAGGTTTCCTCGCCAGGGAGCATTGCGCAACCAGCCAGTGTCTCCACCCAACGCAGTCGCACAGCCATTAGCGCATACTACGATCGCTTGCGGCGAGTGCTTGTCTGCACCGTCATGCGTGGAAGCAAAGAATTCGATGAGCCATTCTCCATAAGCGCGTGGAATATTCGGGGACAGCGAGTTCTCCACCAACTCTATCCCAGTCGCGGTGAACAGCCGGAGCAGGTCGCTGTACCACTGGAGATGCTTGCGGCGGGGATCTACGCGTTTCGCTGCAGAGTGGGAGCTTCCTGCTCGACCTTCGTGGTCACCGTTCAGCCCTGAGTGATGGTCTTCTCTGCGCCTGTAGTTTCGATGTCACGCGCAGAACGTGGTGTACGGTGCAGCTCGCATACATGCTGACCCCATCACTCCGAACGAACACAACGGCATACTCAGTCGCGCCAAACGTTCTCTCCTCCAAATCTGAGGCTTGCAGCACAGAGCAAGACCTCACCTTCTGGTGAGGTGTTCTCCAGCCAACTGATCGTGCAACGGGGGTACTGTTCGAATCACAGCGAAGCTGGGCGATTTTTTTATCCCTAAGGGTGAAACAAATATCACACATGCTGCATTACTGCTGTGCTCTTGTGCCACCAATTTTAGGAACCTCCAATGCAATCGTTCCGCCTTCTGTTCCTGCGTGTGCTCGGTCTGCTGGCGATGAGCGCACTGCTTTCAGCGTCCGCGATGTCGCAGCTTGCTTCGAACGTCTGCAGCCCGAATGCTTCCTACTATGGCTGCATGAGTATCATGAGCTTCGGTATCGGATCGAACACGTGGTCGAATTCTGCCGGATATCCCAACTGCGCTGCAGCATATAGCGGTACAGGTACAACGACGAAT
>JAOAEV010000064.1 GCA_026416585.1 Chlorobiota bacterium
TGCACTTCTGGTGGTGGCACGATGAGGTATTGGGCAATTGTTGTCGCTACTGCTGTGGTTATGGCAGCGCATGCACGCTCGCTGTGGAACGATAGCCTTACACGCGTAGGCGCAGCCGCAAACATCGGCGCCGCATTGCACTATGCAGCATTCGGTTCACTGCCAGGCATACAGAGCTGCTGCTCCAGCTACGGGAACAGATGGAATCCAACGTGGGGCGTCGCGGCAGCAGCTGAACGACAACTGGGCATTATCGGGAACTGGCCAAGTGCATTCCAT
This sequence comes from Chlorobiota bacterium, assembly GCA_026416585.1. Lineage (GTDB taxonomy): Bacteria > Bacteroidota > Ignavibacteria > Kapaibacteriales > NICIL-2 > NICIL-2. Next base: position 280 of record JAOAEV010000064.1, read on the forward strand.
CTGCGCATCGGAATCGAAAACATGAGTGGCACACTTGAGCGCCAAGAGTTCATCGCCAATGTTATTGTCGGTGATCGACTGCTGCCAGGTGTTAGCCAGTACCGTTTGGACGCTACACTGTGGGCATTAGCACTAAGTCCATCATTTCGATTAGAAACACATCACCGATTCGGAATCGAGTTCGGCACCCGTCTGGATTGGATATTTGTCAAGCGCTATACTCAACGTGAACATCTGATGAGTCCCGCCAGCGGCGCCGTGTTCGAGAATCGCTTACGGACACGAAATGAGTCCAGTGGAGCTATACCAACTGCCGCTACTGTTGGTGCTGCGTTACAGGCAAGCGTGACATACACACTTCCACTCGATTCAACATGGCAACTCAGGCCCGAGCTTCGCTGGCAATTGGCACTGACGCCAATTGCTGACGTTCCATGGCGCATCCATCGCATCACTGCAGGTGTCGCATTACTTCGTTCTCTTAACCGCCAACCATTAGCGCCTTCACCGCAGCAACCGCCGCCACCGGTGACACCGCCATCACCTGCGTTCAATGTGACCGTTGATATCCTTGGTTCTCGGCGAGGAGGAAACGATACCGTCTTCGTGGAAGTGCCCGCACGTGCAATCGTACACCGAACGATGGTGATGCCGGTTATCTTCTTTGCACCTCATAGCAGCACTCTAGACTCCGTCAGTATCGTTCAACTCAGCCGCATCATCGAAGCAGCACGTGCACACGGTACTCGTCTTCGCTTAGCACCAAGTAGTGCGCCAGACGAAGCAGATTCAGTACGCCATGCACGTTTTCTGACAGTTCTCCAGGCATTGCATGCTGCACACATCGCGGTGTCGGACACTCCAGCACAACACCCTATTCCTCGAGGGCGCACACCTCTCTTGGCAGATGAGCTACGCGCCGTGTGGCTCGAATCCTGGCAGCCGCTTCTTATGGAACGGTCAGATACTTTAGCTATTGCCGATCCAGCACTATCAGCACTTATTACAGCTCGTCTCGAACCACCGATTACTGGTGGGCACATCGAAGGCTTGTTTGAGCAGGATGGGCAACAGCGTGCTTTCGCGGTGCGTCCGAACGGTCAGATTCTAATCCAACTGTCACCGGCACGGCTTCTTCAAAGACAGGCAAGCCACTTTCGCTGGTCTGCAGCCGTGAACACTGACTCCGCCACAATTGCTCAGCGTCGTGGCAATGGCATTATTGTCCCTGCCGTCACGGTGAGAAGCACACGCTGGGTTGGTAACTCCAGCAACGAGGAAATAATGCTTATGCGGTGCGAGTTCGACTCGACATCACCAGCTCAACTTGATAGCGCTGTTGTGCAACTGGTGCGCAATGCTATTACCCGTGGACAGACAGTTACACTGATCGGGAGCACCGACTCGCTCGGCACTTCCAGCTACAATCGGACATTGGCACAGCGGCGCATAGAAGCAGCACTAGGATTGCTCAATCTGCCTATTTCTTCGGTACGCACAGAAATTCGCATTGGGAATACAGCTGCCGACCCAGGTATCTATGGGCGTATTGCAGGTCGGGGAGTCTTTGTTCGCATCGAACCCCAGTGATGCTCTTCTAATTTTGCCGCAATGATGAAACAGGTTGCACAACATCTGCGCACAGGACAGGTCAGCATCGAGAATGTTCCAGCCCCGACGTGCGACGAGGGTACGATTCTCGTTCAGGTCGTGCGATCGTTAGTAAGTGTCGGAACCGAGCGTGCAAGTATTCGGGCGGGTCAGCAGTCCCTCCTCGAGCGTGCGCGGAAACACCCTGAACAAGTACGCACCGTCGTGGAGATGCTCAGACGTACCGGCGTGCGCCAAACAATTTCTGCCATTCGTGCGCGGCTTGATGCGTTTCGTCCACTCGGCTATAGTGCCGCGGGCATCGTCGTCGAATCCCGCTGTGACGATTTTGCCGTTGGCGATCGGGTAGCCTGTGCAGGAGCACAGTACGCCAGCCATGCAGAGTTCATCGTAGTTCCGAAGCTCTTGGCTGCACCAATTCCTGAAAACGTCAGCTTTGATGCTGCTGCCTACACGACGGTCGGCGCGATTGCACTGCAAGGTGTGCGCCAAGCTTCCCCACGATTGGGTGAGACGGTTGTGGTTGTTGGATTGGGACTTATCGGGCAAATTACTTGCATGCTTCTGCGTGCCAGCGGATGCCGCGTCATTGGAATGGACGTGCGTTCCGAGCTTTTCGAGCTGGCTCGTCGCAGTGGCTGCGATGCAGTTCTGCCAAGTGACCGTGCAAGCGTGCCAGCAATCATGCATTTGACTGGTGGCATCGGCGCTGATGCGGTTATTATCACCGCTTCAACACCATCGAATGCGCCGCTCGAACTTGCACTGGCTGTTGCACGGAAAAAAGGTGTTGTCGTCGTTGTTGGTGCCACGGGGATGAACATCCCTCGCTCGCCATTTTACGAAAAAGAACTTGATCTCCGGATCGCATGCAGCTATGGTCCAGGCAGATACGACCCGCTCTACGAAGAGCATGGTAGAGATTACCCCGTCGCTTATGTGCGATGGACCGAGCAACGGAACATGGTTGCATTCCTCGATGCACTGGCACGACGCAGCATTAGCGTGGAGCATTTGACAACACACCGCTTCCCGATCGCCGAAGCATCGAGTGCGTATCGATTGATTGCATCAGAGAGCGAGGAGCTGGTCGTCGGAATTCTCCTCGAATACCCGCACCAGGAATTCCCCACCACCCGTGTGGTCGAATACCCACACACAAGAACTCGAACACGTCAAGCAGTTGGCATTGGATTCATCGGTGCAGGCAGTTTTGCTCAAAGTACGCTGCTCCCGATTCTGCGCAGTCTCGATGTCAGCTTGGAAACGATTGCGACACGTTCGCCGGTGTCGGCACATAGCACCGCACGTCACTTCGGCTTTCAACGTAGCACAACTGATGTGCACCAGGCAATTGCTGATCCGAATGTCGCATTGGTTGTGTGTGCTACGCGGCACAGTATCCATGCCGAGTGTGTTTGCACATCGCTCGACGCCGGCAAGGCTGTGTTTGTCGAGAAGCCGTTGTGTACACGCGTGGAAGACCTTGCCGAAATCGATCGCCGAGTTGCTACGCACGGTGAGCGTGTCATGGTCGGCTTCAATCGTCGCTTCAGTGCCGCTGTCCGTGCCATAGCAGACCACTTTGCCTATCGCCAGTCACCGATGACGATTGCATACCGTTTCAATGCAGGCGCAATTCCCCCGACAAGTTGGATTCAAGACCCCACGCATGGGGGACGCATCATCGGCGAGGCATGTCATGCAGTGGATACAATGGTGTTCCTCACTGGTGCACTTCCAGTTGAAATTGTCGCGTACGCATTACCGCCAATTGCCGCTGGTGTACTTCACGATACGGTATCCGCATTGATTCGTTTCTCGGACGGATCGGTTGGAACGCTGCAGTACTGGAGCAACGGCGACCGATCAATCGAAAAAGAATGGTGCGAGGTGTACTGCGAGGAGTCGAGCGCAATACTCGACAACTTTCGCCGTGTTGTACTGGCACGTGGTGGCAGCGCGCGGCGGTACCGGTTCGGTAGCGGGAAAGGGCATCGCGAAGAACTCCAAGCCACCATCAAAGCAGTCGCAACTGTCTCACCAATGCCGATTCCTTACGAGCAGCTCCGTGCAGTCACGCTCGCAACCATAGCGATTGTTGAATCACTTCACCGTGGTGGGATGCCTGTTCGCATTGTGGAGCTCGATCCCCGCAATCAATCGGCGAACAGGTAGGGACGCCATTCCATCTCGACCGATCCCATGAAGTTCCGCAAGAAAACAATGTGACTGGGTTTTCGCGGTATATTTCGCAGTCGCATGCTGGCTTCTTCAGGTGTACGATTGCCCTTGCGATTGTTGCAGGGCACGCATGCAGTAACAAGATTCTCCCATGTATCATTGCCGCCACGCGAACGAGGGACAACATGATCTATTGTCAGCGGCGCCGACCGCGTTCCACAGTACTGACAGGAGAAACCATCGCGTCGGAGGATGTTGCGGCGCGTCAACTCTACCTTTTTGTACGGCACGCGGATAAACGACTGAAGGCGAATAACGCTTGGGAAAGGATATGCGGCACGAACCGAACGAATAACGCATTCACCCCGGACTTCGACGAGCTCTGCTTTATTGAGCAGCAGTAGCAAAAACGCCTTCCGTACGCTACAGATGGAAATTGGCTCATAGCTCTGATTGAGCACAAGCACACGCCCACTCGTCAGTGGACTTGCTACATCAGCGGCATGATAACCGTTTGCTATCGGTGCGAAGCTCCGTGAGCCGAAGGCAGATTATACCTCCTTTCGCCAGCGGCGAACTGGTAGGTTCAACATCGTCGCGAGCGAAAATAACACTGCAGGATTATTCGATGATTGCGTTGCTGGGCAGTGGTCGTAGTTTTGTGTTGTGCGTGTGAGACGGATACCGAGGTTGCGATGCGACTGGGACTGGTAGCCATGGTGGTAGCAATCATAGCGGCGGGGCAAACATCACCCGTACTGCGGCTTGTACCACCACGATTGGATTTGCAGGCGGATACCAGCGGCTTTGCGATGGGATACGTACAAGTGCTCAATCAGGGCGGCGAGCCGCTCGAAATCCGCAGCGTGACAGCATCGTGCAAGTGTGCTGCAATCACAGTGCTGAAAAATCCTGTCTATCCGCTCGAAGTTGGACGGATTATGGTTCGTGTCAACACACGGCAATGGACCGATACTACAGGCACTGTTGAGCTGGAAATCATCACCAACGCAGCGGATTCGCTCACACGCTACACTGTGCGCGTCCGCCGGTAATGCAATGCAGTAGAGCGTGTGTCCGTCTTGCACCCGCAGCCGCAGGGAACTTTCCTGCACAATGAGTTTGTCATTTTCACGTGGCGTACACAATGCAACGGCGGATCGTTTTTATTTCGGTCAGCGCGATATTGCTCGGCATCGCAATCGGCAGCATGGTAACCTCTCGTCTGGTTTCCGGCGATAGTGTTTATGATCAAGTGGAGAAGTTCAGCACGATTCTGAACATGGCTGCCAAAAACTACGTCGAGGAGGTTGACACACAAAAGCTCACCGAAGCAGCCATCAAAGGGATGCTTGCGGAACTCGATCCGCACTCTGTGTACATCCCGCCGAAAGAAATGAAACGCGTCGAAGAAGATTTCCGGGGCAGTTTTGAAGGGATCGGTGTCGAATTCGATATCATTAATGACACGATCACGATCGTCTCGCCGATCGCTGGAGGACCATCAGAGAAGCTCGGTATTTTGCCAGGCGATAAGATTGTCAAGATTGACGGTGAAAATGCTGTTGGTATGTCGCGCGAGGATGTACCGAAAAAACTACGCGGTCCGAAGGGCACAGTGGTCACGGTGGGTATCAAACGTGAAGGTGAACCAAAGTTGCTCGAATTTGTCATCACACGGGATAAGATTCCACTCTACAGCGTCACGGCAACATATATGGTTCCAAGTACCGACATCGGCTATATTTCGCTCAACCGCTTTGCAGCGACGACGTATCGCGAATTCATGGAAAGCATTGCCAAGCTGCGCCAGCAAGGTATGAAGCGACTTGTGCTTGACTTGCGCAATAATCCAGGCGGGTACATGGATCAAGCCCGCTTGATTGCTGATGAATTCATTCCTGCTGGCTACAAGATCGTTTATACAAAAGCCCGCCGGCCAGAATTCGAAGAAGTGTACACCTCAACCAGCGGTGGCTCTCTGGAAAAAACACCTGTCGTTGTGCTCATCAACGGAGGCTCTGCCTCAGCCAGTGAAATTGTTTCCGGAGCACTCCAAGATCTCGATCGCGGCTTAGTTATTGGCGAAACTTCCTTTGGAAAAGGTTTAGTACAACGCCAATATGAACTCGGCGACGGTTCGGGTTTGCGGCTAACAATCGCACGCTACTATACGCCGTCGGGTCGATTAATCCAGCGTCCCTACAAAGACAAAGACAAGTACTACCGCGGCGAAGGTCGCATCGAAGCAGATGAAGAAGAGAACCTCTCCCACGATGCTGAAAAGATTGATACAACGCGACCAGTTTTCCGCACCCTAAGTGGACGAAAAGTGTACGGTGGCGGCGGTATCACGCCCGACTATTTCGTCAAAAGTGACACGATCAACACACTCAGCCGCCAGTTGCGGAGCAAAGGGGTGTTTTTCGAGTATGTCACGAACGAGTACCTCAAGGTACACAGTACAGCACTGCACCAACGCTATGGCGACGACATCTACCGCTTTGCACAGGAGTTTACCGTCACCGACGACATGATCGCCGGACTCAAGGCTCTATCAACCAAGAAAGGCATCGAGTGGAACGACGGACTCTACTACCAAGATAAAGATTTCATCCGCACCGAGCTAAAAGCACGCGTTGCATATGGACTCTTCGGGAGTACTGGTTCATCGTTGGTGTATATTCCTCTCGACCGGCAGCTGAAGAAAGCCATCGAACTATTGCCCGAAGCTGCACGGATTGCACGGTTGAACTAATCCCCCGTCACATTGCCACAGGATGATGCACCAAAGGATATAATTGACGGCTGCGCAGTTCTGTGATGTGTTGCATTATAAACCGTCAACATGGGAAAGCCCGTCATTGAACACCGATAACACACGGAATTGGGCGGTCGCTCGTTTTTTGCACCCTGATTCAGTCATTCATTTTTTGGCTTCATGGTAAACTTGTTCTTTGCTATCTGCATCCTTTGCACTACAATTGCAAGCAATGTCATAGCTCAAGTGCTCGTTCCCGGCGAAGAGTTGACATACCGTGTTTCCTACTTAGGTATCAATCTTGGAACAATCCGCTTGATCAACGATGGTCGCCACGAAGCGCTTGGTAAGCCTGCCTTCAAATGTACTGCTTACATTGATTCCCGCGAGGGTATTCCGTTTTTAGCGCTGCATGTCGTCTATCAATCGTGGATGGAATCGACGGCTCTTGCATCACTGCAGTTTATCGCACAGAACAAACTCGACGGTGAGTACACCAAATACACGTTCGATTACGACCAGCGCCGCATCACAACCGCTACATGGAAAGACCGCCAAAAAACTGATGAACGCACCTTTGACATTCAACGCAAGTACACCGATGGTCTGACCATCTTCTACGCGGCACGACAGCTGCTCTATAGCAAGCGCACCGCTTGGATACCGACCATCGTTCGGGAAGATACTGCCTGGACAAAAATCAACTTCACCGGCCGTATTGAACCAGTATCCATCGAAGCAATAAATTACCCCGTCCGTACAGTGTACTTTGATGGCGAGGCAAATTGGACTGGTGTGTATGGTGTCACAGGCTACTTCCAGGGATGGTTTAGCGACGACGATGCACGTATTCCAATAAAAGCAAAAATGAAGCTATACTTGGGTAGTGCCGATATCGAACTGGTCGAGTGGAAACGCCCCAATTGGTCACCACCAAAAGCTGATGTGCGATAGACTCTTGGCACTGTGCGAAAAGACGTAGCTTTTCTATCTACTCCCTGTTGCTTATTCCCTGTCGCCTTAAACTTGGTTCGGGATCTCCGTGAGATGCTGAAACAAGTTAGCAGGGACAGTGTTTGCAAAGGCCCCTCCAAGCTTGATTCAGGGTTTTCTACATTCTGCATACATGCAGACAAGCGCTTACTACTCGTAATGCTCCACTAAAGTAAGAGCAGCCGCGGCACATGACGGACTACTATCGGAAAACGTCCACAGAACAACCTCCGCAGGAAACTTCACTGCAACGTGCGGTGATCCTGCCATAACAAGCACACGCCGTTTCTCTTGGGAGAGCCGTGCCAACGCTGCATCGAGTGCATCCGAACGCCCTAGTGGCTGGCGGAATGCACGTGGTCGCTCAAATACAGCAACGATGAGGCACTCCGCATCGCGCATCGCGTCGGCATGATCGTCAATGTCAGTCTTGTCAATGTCTCGTGTAATAAAGCCGACATCCATGTTTCCCCGGTAGAGTTGTGCAAGGTAACGGAAAAATTCTGTCGGCGCCTCGAGATCATCGTCTTGATTGACGACAGCCAATGCAGCGATGTGCGCATATTGCGATAACGGAAGCACCGTTTGATCTCCCACCATTCGAATCGCCGTGCGTGCAGTCTGTAGAGCAAGGTCCGCCATCTCGGAGAGAGAAACATTAGCGGGTAGCTGGTTTACCGTCGCAATGCGTTCGATCCGCTCGAGTGCTGCATGGTGCTCGTCCTGCGAGAGCGTGCCACTCTGGAATGCACCACGCACAGCGACAATTGCTTCGTGTGGATCAGTCGGCAAAAGCGCCACATCCGCACCTGCAGCGAATGCACGAACGACTGCCTCACCGCTTGATAATCGTTGTTGGATTGGCTTCATATCGAGTGCATCGGTTACGACGATGCCATCATAACCGAGCCGCTCGCGGAGCAAGCCCCTCACAATCGCAGGCGACAGCGAGGCAATTTCTCCGGTCACATCAAGTGCAGGCACTGACAGATGCCCTACCATCACAGATGGCACACCGTCTTTGATCGCTGCAAAAAAGGGCACCAATTCCCGTTCGACCAATTGCTCTCGAGACGCAGTAATGACCGGCAACTCGACGTGCGAATCCACGTTTGCATCACCGTGTCCAGGGAAATGCTTGACGCACGAGGCGATACCCTCTCGACGGTGTCCGGCAATCCACGCGCGAATGTGCTCGACGACGCGCATCGGATCGCTACCGAATGCACGAATGCCAATGATTGGATTGCGCTCATTGGAGTGGATATCGGCAACTGGCGCAAAATTCCATCCGATACCGAGTGAGCGCAGACTGCGTGCAATGATTGCCGACACTTTGTCGGTGATATCCGGCTGCTGGAGACCAAGCGCAAACGCATGCGGAAATTCTACCGTGTCGTCAAGACGCATGCCGAGTCCTGTTTCGGCATCTATAGCAAACAGTAACCGATGTCTTGCCGCTGCACGGAGCTGTTCGATAGCGTCAGTGACCTCCTCGAGCATACCATCCATGATGCAGAAGCCCCCGATGCCCTGCTCAACCAGTCGAAACAAATGATCTCTATAATCACCGTCGCGCGCAAAACGCGACGGATGCAATCGTGCAATGATTCGTTGTGCAATAGTATCCATGCTCAGCGCTTTTCAGTGGTGTTCGTTATTCGTAGCGCAACGCATCAATGGGACTCAAACGTGCAGCTTTCCATGCTGGATAGGCACCAAATGCAACACCCACGAGCATACACAGCAGCATACTTGCAATAGCCCAACTAAGTGGAACTGTCACATCAACGCCAGCGAGTGCCGATAGCGCCGCGCTCAACGCTGCACCAAGCGCGATCCCACCGAGCGCTCCAACCTGACACAGCACGATCGCTTCAACCAAGAATTGCATGAGGATCGAGCGAATAGTTGCACCGATTGCTTTCCGCACCCCAATTTCCCGCGTGCGTTCTTTTACACTAATAAGCATGATGTTCATGATGCCCACACCGGCAGCCACCAGCGCAATTGCTCCGCAGAATGCACCGAACAGACCAACAAAACGCAGAAATGAACCGAGCTGATCGGCAATCGATGCTAACAGCTCGATCTCAAAGTCATTTTCCTCTCCCGGAGCAATAGTGCGTATGCTCCGCAGAATACCGATGCTTTCATCGAAAACCTGCTCCAGATGAGCTGCGCTTCGCGCTTGCACAAAGATCGAGATGGAATAATTCCACTCGTCTGCAAACGCACGAACGAAGACCCGAATCGGTACGACAACCATGTTATCCTGGCTCTGTCCGAAGATACCACCCTTCGGTTCAAGCACACCAACGATAGTGAATCGCTGGTTCCGGATTTGAATTTCCTTACCGATCGGGTCAGTATCACCTGGGAAAAGATCTTGGCGAACGTCGTTACCAATGACTGCAACTGCTCGCCCATGCACGATGTCATCCGTAACGAGCGGACGCCCCGCCGCGATGCGATAGTTACGCAATGGGAAAAAACCATCGTCGCTACCAACGAGGGTCACATCCGGATCAGTGTGTTCGTTGCCGAAACGAACTGTCATCGCACTGGCTGAGCTAAAAAGCATCGCCTGTGCCCCGCTCTCTTCGATACGATGTTTGTACTGGCTTGCTTGCACGTAGGTGACGGGGCGGCGACGCATATATCGCCGCCACTCCTCGCCGCTGGTGATAATGCTCGGATGGCGCTGAATGACCAGCGTATATGCACCCGACGCAGTGATTTCGTTACTCAGCGATTGTTCGAGCGCTGATGCAGCACCACCGGCGCCAACAATTGCAACGATTCCGATAGCAATGCTTACTAATGTCAGTATAGTCCGCACAGGTTGAGAGCGAAACGTATCAACTGCTGATGTGACGTATTCGAATGCTCTCATGCTTCGTATCGCAGTGCTTCGACCGGATCGAGACGTGCTGCACGGAGTGCAGGTACAAGTCCTGCGACAATACCGACAACAATCGAAATAACGACCGCTACACCGACAATGTCGGCTGGTAATGTCGGCAACAGGAATGAGACTACTTCTCGTGTCACTACCGAAATAACAAGTACCAATACACTGCACACTCCCATTCCAACAATCGCACCAGCAAGACAAAGCATCGCTGCTTCCATCAAGAACTGTGCAAGAATCATGCTGCGCCGAGCACCGACTGCACGCCGAATACCGATTTCTTTTGTTCGCTCGACAACAGCGACAAACATGACATTGGTAATGCCGATGACACCAACCAAAAACGAAAGCGCGGTCAGTCCAATACCGACCGCCCAGATGACCGCACGAATGTTGGCAACTTGATCGCGGAATACTTGTGCCTCATTGATCGCAAAATCGTCAGGCGAACCAGGCGGGACGTTTCGCACAGCACGGACAACACCGGTCAATTCATCACGCAACTCTCCCAGCTCCACAGAAGTATAAGCTTTCACGGCAATCGTCACACTTCGCGCATGACGACCATAGATCGCAAAGAAGGTCGGTAGCGGAATATACACCGTTCGATCGAGAAAGTCGGTAAACAGTGTCCCTCGTTTGGGCATCGTACCGATGATGATAAAGTTACGTCCGCCGATACGGATCGTCTCACCTATCGGTGAACGACCCTCGAACAGTGTGCGCCGAATGCCATCCCCGATGACAGCAACAGCAGCAGCATGACGCTCTTCCAAGTCAGAGAAAAACCGTCCCTCGGCAAGTGTCGTGCTCGGCAACTGTGCAAAAATCGCCATCGTACCTTCGACCATGATACCACTTGCGCGTTTATCGCCACTAACAATTGTTTGCCCCCATGCATCGGAGCTAAAGTAGATGAGACCGGCAGAGCGAAGACGGCGTGCGATTTCTTCAGCTTGCTCGATGGTGATATTTTTTCGATTCATCGCAGCGCGCCAACTTCCACCACCTGCCCAATTCCACTTGTCCACGTATAGGATATCCGAGCCAAGCGTCGAGAGCGTCGATTCCCATGCTGCATCCAGGCTACGAAGTGCCCATCCCATCAGAGAGACAAACGCTACACCGATCATCACACCAAGACTGGTCAGAAACGATCGCAGCGGGCTTGCACGAAGCGATTCGACCGCACTGGACAACACCTCTGCCAATTGGTTTGCCAGACGATTCATCATGGATTAGGAACAGATTCAATCACAATCGGGTGACTGTTGGCATAATCCGCTTCGATTTGCCCGTCGCGTATGCGAACAATCCGTCGCGCATGACGGGCAATGTCGTCTTCATGCGTAACGAGCACAATCGTATTGCCCGCACGCCAGATTCGCTCGAACAATGCCATGATTTCTTCGCCCGTTTTCGAATCAAGATTACCGGTCGGCTCATCGGCTAAAATCAGGGAAGGTTCTGTCACGAGCGCCCGAGCAATCGCCACACGCTGACGCTGTCCGCCGGAAAGCTCTGGCGGTTTGTGGCGCAGCCGATCGCCAAGCCCAACGCTCTCGAGCGCCGTTTGTGCACGTCTCCGACGCTCCGGTGGCGCTACTCCTGCATAAATGAGCGGAAGTTCGACGTTCTTGAGGGCTGTCGCACGTGGCAACAAATTGAACGTCTGGAATACAAAACCAATTTTACGATTACGAATTGCCGCAAGCTCTGCATCACCGAGTGAAGAGACATCCATACCGTCGAGCAGATAGCGCCCGCTACTGGGCGAATCAAGACAGCCGATGATGTTCATCAGGGTTGATTTGCCTGATCCCGATGGGCCCATGATCGTCACGTACTCATTATGTGCAATCGTTAGGTTTACTCCCCGCAGCGCTTCGACTGTTTCGCTGCCCATGCGGTACTGCTTGGTAATTCCGTCGAGCACAATCAGTGGTTGCTCCATCATCGCACCGCTGCCGTGGTAGAACGTGAGGCTTGCTTGATGCGCACACGACTACTCTCGCGCAGTGTGCGTGCAATTGCACTATATGGACCAGACACGACAACTTCGCCTGGTTGGAGCCCAGAAATGATTTCAATGTAGCCGCGATCGCTGATACCTGTTTTTACCTCACGCTTGCGCACGCGATCACCGACAACGACAAAGACAATCTGCGGCGGTTTCTTTGTGCGCAGGTTTGTTACCATATTTGACTCATTTTCTCGCTCGTCATCGTAGCGAACAGTCACTGCCTGAATTGGAACTGCAAGCGCTCGATCTCTACGCGCAGTGCGAATATCCGCTACACATGTCATGCCGGGTCGCAAACGGTTGTCGCGGGACCGTAAACGTATTTTCACCCGAAAATTGACGACCTCTTCTTGCGTGCCAACAGCCTTTTCCAGAGGAGAATGAGAAATTTCAACAATCGTGCCGACAAGAACACTGTCGCGAAATGCATCAACACGAACAAAGGCTGAATCACCGATATGAATTGACGCAACATCGTTTTCGTTGACTTCTACAATTGCGTTCATCGTATCTAAGTCCGCCACGCGGAGTAGCTCGGTGCCCTGCATCTGTGCCGTTCCAACGACTTTTTCGCCGACCTCGACGTTGAGCTTTGTGATCACACCGCTTATTGGCGCATAGATCGCAGTTCGGCTGAACGATAGCTCGCTTTGGCGAAGCGTCGCTTCGGCACGAGATTTATCCGCAAGGGCCGACTGGTACTGTCCTGCTGCGCGT
>JAOAEV010000100.1 GCA_026416585.1 Chlorobiota bacterium
GTGGCGAGATGGAAAGGTGCGTGATGGAGTCTTGTCCATCGCTCCCATAGTAACGCCCCCACAGCCGTTGGCCATTTGCATCGAGTCGGGCAAGGAAGCCATCCGGCGGAGCCATCCGTTGTGATCCTTCTCCAAGACCTGCAGCGATTGCTTGAGCGGTATTGGGACTGTTGGTGATACCTGCAATAACCAGACTGCCATCGCTGAGCCACCCGCAACCACGAATGTCGTCGAAACCGCGTCCGCCGTAGTAAGAGCTCCAGATGCGATTGGAAAGCTGAGTATTGAGGACGGCAATGTACCCATCTTGCACACCGCCAAACTGCTGCTGATGCGCAGTGGCAGGGAGTGCTGCGCTCGTTGTACTGCCGCCAATGGCGAGACGCTGCGCGCCAAGAGCAACCGCTCTCATTGCGTCGCTGCCATCGCCTCCGATGTATGTTGCTGCTTGGCGTGTGCCGGTCGAGGGGTTGAGGAGCACCGCGAATCCGTCGGCATCTCCTCCGCCGTAGGTTGCTTGCACAGCGCCGGCTGTTGTGGGGAAATTGGTCGAGCGTGTCATACCGACGATTGCCACCAGATCGCTGCGCACGCTGAGGCTGTAGGCAACGTCGTCGCTTGTGCCGCCGATGAGTGTTGCCCACTGAAGCGTTCCATCGGGAGCCACTTTGGCAACAAAAGCTTCCCGTCCGCCATTAGGTGTCCCCGATGCGCCCGGGAATGATGGGCTGTCAGTCCAGCCACACACAAACACGCTGCCATCGGCTACTGCCATTGCCGCAATCGAATCACGTCCACTGGAACCGACAAAGCGTCCGCCAATGCCCCAACTGAGCGCATACCTATCGGCATCTTGCCTCTGTGGCGAGTCCATCTGAGGTGCAAGCGATGTACCGAGCGGATCATTGCTGCGGACCTCGAGCATGTGCCCACGCCACTGGAGACAAGCGATGTGCTGTCCGTTACGCTCGACGATCACTGCACGTGCCAGCGGTATGTGCTCAATGGCTGTATCAGCGGTGTAGTAGTTGGCGCATGCCGGAAGAACTTCTTCTGCACGTGCTGTGCACGTATTGCATGAAACCCGCTCCCAGCCATTGTTGCGCCACACTGCAACCCCATCGCACATTACAAGGACCCGCCCATCTGCACCAACAAAGCGTATGCGGTGATCCCATTGCCCACGGTTTTCGATAAAAAACTGAGCTGCTGCTATCAGCGATGAGATGTTAACAATCCACAACAGTGTCAGAAAAGAGACACACAAACGGAGAAAGAAACGGGTATTCACAGGCGTGAGAAAAGATTCTTGGTGGTTCTCAAAATTATGGTGCGATCGGACCCCCGAACCAAGTTCAGCACGACACATCGTGGTGTTCAGGGGATAGGAGGTGCCAGACTACAAAAAAAATTTTTTTGACCGAAAAATATTCGCGACACCGTGGTCCGCAATTGTAAATTCGCAGCGAGATCACGCAACACGCTGTCGCAATTCGCAGGGCAAATTTGTGCCAGCGGGATGCGCGTTGTATTTTTGCTGCGCAATCGGGTGGATGAGCGTGCAAGTACTCAGCGATCGTCACTGTGGCGATGGCAAAAACAGCCGGTTGCATGTGGCTCCTGCATTCAATAGCACTGAGCCATTTTACATGCAGCAGCATAGGAGGCACAACCCACAGCGTGGGGGCGACCTCTGGTGTGACATCGCGCTCCCAAACGCGATGTTTCCAGTAATCGGGAACATTACCGCACATATCGGCGTCGAAGGGCCGCGGTGAGTAATGTCCCGACAGAATGAAGTTGCACAATTCGGAGAATCGAATGCATAATAGCGACACCGTGAAAGGACGCTCGACACGTTCGTCGAGTACCAATTACCGATTGGTACGATCTTTGCTCCCACAACATACTGCTTTACACATAGCCTCGAATAACATCGAAAACTTCATGTCGAATTGTTCCATTATCCTTCCCGGAGGGTTTATGAACGGATCGTTCCGTCGTGCTGCTTATTTCATCGCAGCCACGCTTGGGATATTGCTGCTCGGTAGCGCTTCCGCAACGGCGCAAACGTCGCCGAGTTCAACGAGTACATCGCGCCCTGAGCGCAACCAGCTCTCTGTGCCAGCACAGGGACTGGAATTCCTCGAAAACAAGGGGCAAGTCCGCGACGACAAAGGACAGCCCGCCGAGCAAGTGCGCTTTACGGCACACTCGAACGGCACAAAACTCTTCTTTATGCCGGACCGAATTGCCCATGTGTTCTACACGATCGAGGGTCCCGGCGCACGCTATGAGCCAGGCAAGGGAGTAAGCTCCAAAGAGCTTGACCAAACTACGCTGCGATATCAGCGCGTGGATATGGAACTGGTCGGCGCCAGCCGTAACGTCAACCTCCGTGCGCAGGACCTC
>JAOAEV010000008.1 GCA_026416585.1 Chlorobiota bacterium
CAACGAGCGGCATCGGGCAGAGTGCCTAATGCCGCTCACTGTTGGTTATGTTTTTATCCTCAAATTGGATCGTAGGCGCCGGTGTGGTATTCGAGCGATTCATGCAGATACGGATCATTGTATGCGACTGCTGAGTGTCGCACAAACGCCCGTGCCGCTACGATGAACAGTACCCCGAGGAATGCAAGGATTGCGCCCCACCCACTTGTAACGAGTGCCCACGACAATCGGTACGGCTCACCGTGTGCTGCTGAAAACACCGGCAATATTACCCAGCTCAAATCAATCGCATGTGCCACAAGCAGTATGAACGCCCCAATAATGACCAACTGCGGTTTACGTTTGACATCCTGACGGATAAGGAACAAAAACGGTATGATGAAATGAATCACAAGTGAAGCCCAGCCGAATATCTCCCAACCATTCTGGAGGCGCTTGGTGAAGAAAACCGTTTCCTCGGGCAAATTGCCGTACCAGATAATAAAGTACTGAGAGAACGCAACATATGTCCAGAAGATCGTGAAGGCGAACATCAGCTTGCCAACGTCATGATAATGCTCGCGGTTGATGATACCACTAAGATATCCACCTCGATCGAGCATCCGCATCACGACTATTGTCAGTGACAGTGCTGCAACGAAATGGCCGGCAAACGAGTACACTCCAAAGATTGTGCTGAACCAATGCGGTTCGAGCGTCATGACAAGATCGAACGAGGCAAATGTAATTGTCAGTGCGTAGAGAAGAACAAATGGTGCAGACAACTTCCATGCTCGTTTGGTTGGCTCAATATCTGTTGTAGTATCTTGACGAAACGAATTACCAACAATAACCCGATACATGAGCAACCACACGACTGCATACAATACAAGCCGTATCCAAAAGAATGGTTGGCTCAAATACACACCTTTGAAGCCATGATGGAGATGTTCATCGCTCGAATGCATCCACTCATAAAGGTTGCCGCTAACCGCTCCGATAATCAATGGTATTGCAGCAATCGGCAGAATCAGAACAAAAGAGGATAGCAGCTCTGGGATACGGCGAATAGCTGCCACCCACCCAGCGTTGACCAAATACGACAGCGCTAAAAAAAACATGAGCGTTACACTCAATCCCATCACGTACACGAACCCAAGCAGATACGCTCCCCACCAATACTGTGGATGACCAAATCCACCAACAATAAATGCGATTACTCCTATCAGAACGAAAATCATTCCCGCTCGCCGAAGTGTTGCGGGGAACGGAGTCTCGGAGAGCATAATGCGATACGTGCTCATTGCATTGTTTTCGAAATGGTGGAACTCTGCACGGAGGTAGCTGCCATCCCGTTGGACTGGGTCAAGCCACCCGCGGCTTTCTGTTGTAGTTCGCGGACGTAATGCACAATTGTCCAGCGATCTGTTTCTGAAATCCGATCGGCATACGCAGGCATGATGTTCTGCCCTGCACTGATAACATGGAAAATTTTCGCATCGCTGTATTGGCGAGCTTGTTCACGGAGCAGGTTCATCGTCTCAGCGTTACCAAACCCTTTTTGCTGAACAAGACCATCACCAGTACCGGTGTAGTTGTGGCACGGCGAACAGAAGGTATTGAAACGATTCTGACCGCGCGCGAGTACAGATTCAGTCTTGGGAAGCGGATTGCCGGCAGCGAAGTACTTTTCCGCCGAGTCCACGTCGCCCATTGCAAAGGGATATGCACGTCCGACGCGGGGCAGCGTTCCCTCGATGGGATCACGTTGAGCACGATTGTCGGCAAAAAAGCGCGCTTCTCCTTGTGACTTGAGATGAAATTGGTCATCCATGTCAGGAACCACCATCAACGGTGGTTCTTCGCTGAACCACCAAATTTTTCCCGACAGGACTCCAATTGCGAACGTTACCAGCAATATTGTGACGATAGCTATTGTGATTTTCAGTGCTGTATTCATTGATCCAGTCATGAGTCGTTAGCCTACAGAAACCGCTTCAGTGTTTTCATTGGAAGCGTAGTGAACGTGAACATTTGCGCCACCAACGTTTTTGAGAAGCTGCTGGGTGTCGCTCGTAGTATAGCGAGGATCATCAGCGAAAATCGCCAGAACAAAAGTATCATCCGTCGCACGTTGGAAAGAGCTGTCATCTTGGAGTGGGTGCCACCACGTCGGGAGCCGACATAGGTGCAACAGTCCAATCAAGGTGAAGAAGGCACAAATAAGCACGGTAAGCTCAAAATCCACCGGAACGGAAAACTGTATCGCAAAAAATGGCTTGCCACCGATATTGAGTTTGTAATCAAATCCACCCGTCCACCATTGCAACAGAAGTGCACTGGCTAACCCCGTCAATCCTCCGGCAAACGAAATGTATGGGAGTATTGTCCGCTGCACACCCATAGCACGGTCAAGCCCATGCACAGGATACGGCGTGTAACAATCGAACTTCGCGTAACCGCGTTCGTGAACAGCACGTGCAGCAGCGACTATTGCATCTGGGTCGTGAAATTCAGCGATTGTCGCGATTGGTTTAGCTTCCATCGTTTACGAGCCGTGAGTATGTTCGACTTGTGAATGTTGCATCGCAGAGGTCCCATGATGATGGCGCGGTTGTGCAGTCGGGAGAATCGCCTTCACTTCCGCGATCGCGATAACAGGAATGTATTTGGCAAAGAGCAAAAACAATGTAAGGAATATACCGAATGTGCCTGCGAAGATGGAGACCTCTACCCATGTCGGCGTGTAATAGCCCCAACTGGCAGGCAAAAAGTCGTGGTGCAAACTTGTCGCGATAATCGTAAACCGCTCGAACCACATCCCAATGTTGACTAAAATCGAGACGATGAACATCAGCGGGATATTTCGGCGAAGTTTCTTGAACCAGAACACCTGCGGGGAAACCACGTTGCACAGCACCATGGTCCAGTACGCCCATGCATAGTCCCCCGTCGCACGATTGATGAATACAAATGACTCGTATGGATTGCCGGAGTATTGAGCAATGAAGAATTCCATTGCATAGGCATAGCCGACCATCATCCCCGTTGCAAGAATGATCTTATTCATGTTCTCTAAATGCTTTAGCGTAATGTACTCTTTGAGGTCGAGCACCTCACGGGCAATGACAAGCAACGTCATCACCATTGCGAATCCAGAAAAGATTGCCCCTGCGACAAAGTACGGAGGAAAAATGGTCGTGTGCCAACCCGGCAAAATGCCAGCAGTAAAATCAAGTGATACGACCGAGTGCACCGACAAAACGAGTGGCGTTGAGAGCCCTGCCAGAATCAGGTAAGCCATTTCGTAGCGATGCCAATGACGCATCGAACCGCTCCAGCCAAGCGAGAAAAAGCCATAGAGCCGCTTGGCAAGTTTGTTTTTCACCACATCACGCAATGTCGCCAGATCTGGCACCATTCCCAAAAACCAGAAGATCAAGGACACGGTCAAGTATGTCGAGACCGCAAACACGTCCCATTCAAGTGGGGAGCGGAAGTTTGTCCACATTTGCATTTGGTTGGGGTACGGAATCAGCCAGTATGCGAACCATATTCTCCCAACATGAATCAGCGGAAAGAGCCCCGCACAAATAACTGCAAAGATTGTCATTGCTTCGGCAGAGCGATTGATGGCAGTGCGCCACTTCTGCCGAAACAGAAAGAGAATCGCAGATATGAGCGTTCCCGCATGACCGATCCCGATCCAGAAGACGAAATTGGTAATGTCCCATCCCCATCCGATCGGATTATTCAATCCCCACACACCAATTCCGGTCAAAATGGTGTAGAGAATACAACCAACGCCCCAGGCAGCAATCGCAGATGTAAAGCTCAATGCCATCAGATATTTGGGCGATGGCTTTTCTTCAGCGATACCGGCGATTTTGGCTGTGATGTCATGCAGCGTAGGCTCTCCAAGTACAAGCGGTTCACGCTCGTAGTGAATACCATCGGGTCGGTGCATCTGTTGTGCGACGGTAGTTGACATAACTAAGCCACCGTGGGAGTAGTGTTACGAACTTTCGCAAGGTATGTTACCGATGGACGAACGTTGAGTTCCTGCAACACCAGGAACGAACGCTCACTGTTGCGCAGCTTCGAGACGCGACTGTCGGGATCGTTAAGATTGCCAAACGTGATTGCCGAAGCTGGGCACGCTTGCTCGCATGCCGTTTGAACGGCACCATCCGGAACACGGGCATGCCCTGCATCTTTAGCGTGGTATTTTGCTTCGTTGATGCGTTGGACACAGAATGTGCATTTTTCCATCACCCCGCGCATGCGGACTGTTACATCTGGGTTCATTGCCAAATCCAGCGGGTGCGGCTCTCCGGTACCAAGTTTTTCTTCGTAGAAGCGACGGAAATATGCCAGAAAGTTGAAGCGCCGCACTTTATAGGGGCAGTTATTGAGACAGTACCGCGTCCCGACACAGCGGTTGTAAACCATTTCATTGAGTCCCTCTGGGGAATGCACAGTTGCAGCAACGGGACACACATTCTCACATGGAGCATTCTCGCAGTGCTGACAGAGCATTGGTTCGACAACGCTGCGCGGATCATCCGGCGTCCCCAGATAGTACCGGTCAAGCCGAATCCAGTGCATCACACGACCGCGCAGCACCTGATCTTTACCGACAGGTGGAATATTGTTTTCGCTTTCGCACGCTATGACGCACGCATTACATCCTGTGCACGCTGACAGGTCAATCACCATTCCCCACTTGTGCCCCTTGTATTGGTAGCCTTCGACAATGTTGAGTGGAATCTTGAAATGCCCATCGCTACCGCTGCTTGGGAACTCAATGCCTTTGAGTTCTTTTCCTTGCTTGAACTCATCGAGAGTCAAATCATGGACAATCGGGCGGAATTTGTCTTCTGGTGCGTCAGGCTCCCACTGTTTGGTGAACTGCGAGTGAAAATACTTCTGCGTTCGTGCAATTGGAGAACGTTTTTCAGTACGTGTCACCGTTGTTGCGTAGTACCCAAATGTTCCGCTCATGAGTAGTGCATATGCATTTTGCCCGTACCCTGCTGCAACTTTGCCTGCTGCTCGGCCGTAACCAAGCGTTGTCACGATAACGCCATCATGCATGCCATATTGCGTCAGCACAGGCAACTCCATGGACTTGCCATTGACACGAACAGTAATAACCTCCTCATCGCCTATACCCAGCTTTGCGGCGGTGCCTTTGGACATGATGGCGACATTTTCCCACGTATGCTTTGTGACTGGGTCAGGACACTCAAGCAACCACGGATTGTTCGTGTGCGAGCCGTCATACACCGAGCTACTTGGAACGACAAGCAATGCCAGTTCGCCCACCTGCAACGCTGGACGGAAGCTCGAAAGCACTGAAAGATTCGCCGCTGGTGCCACTGTTGGTGTTCCTGGGACATAACCTTTGCGGAGAAGCTGTTCCCACTCCGCTTCAGAGCCAACACGCCGCAGTACAGCCTGTTTGAAAAAGTCGAAGTATTTCTCGGCGCCGCCGACGGTATCAGGTGCGAGTTCCTTGATCAAGCCAAAAAGCAGCTCACCACTCGAAAGCGCATTGGCAGGCAATGGAGCTATCAGTGGTTGCTGAATGCAGTACGAGCCATCAAACGCGAGGGCATCGCCCCAGCTTTCGTATTGGTGCGCTGACGGTATAGTAATGCTACATTGCTGAGCCGTCTCGTCATCAATCAAGCTATGAGCGAAGCGATGCGGTACCCGACGCAAAAGGGTCTTCAATTCGTCATCAGCGGTGTACTCAGGATTGACGTTACTGAAGAGAACAGCCCCGATTCGATCGTTGCGCAAATCATCGCGAAGTGTTTCGACAGCAGCACGTTTTCCACCACTCATCGGAAGGACATATTCGAAAATTTTGCCCTGACCGACACTGCCGATCAGCACATTGATTGCCATCCCAACAGCATGCGCATACGAAGATAAATGCTCCCCAACGAGCACGCAGCCACGTTCCCCAGCTGTCAACAACTCACGTGCGATAGACTCCGCGGCAGCCGACGCAGCAGTTGGGTACGACAGGGGCGTTACACCTTTCGCCCGTGCAATAGCGTTGTATAGTGCCGTCAGGAACCCTTCGTACTGGTTAGGATGAATGAGAACTCGCTTATCAGCTGCCGCGCCCGTTTGCGAGTAGCGTCCCTCGACTGCAATAAACCTGCTCATCGTAGGGTTGTTTCTGGTCGGACGGCGACGTGACGCAAAACCACGCGTCAGGTGGACTGCATTACGATCGGTGCTTAAAAAGTCAGCATCGCACGACACAATAACATCGGCGCGCTCGAGGTTCGGCACAAGCGTTCCATCAATTCCAAACAGCGCTTTTGTCGCTTCAGCTGCACCATCGGCAATGGCCCAGGGGAACACGACAACTTTTGTGTTCGGGACATGCTGTTCGACCAATTGTGCAAGCATCTGAAGCATCGGCGAGCAATGCTCATCGAGAAGAATGCGCACTTGCTTCCCGTCAGCTGCAGTTTGGCGAATAGCGTTTGCAATTTGCGCAATAGCATTTGTTGGTGTTGAGTAATTTCCACTCGGTATAACGCCGGTGCGTCTGCCAACTAAAATTGGACGAATGCGCTCAGGATCGTAGAGCTCAAACAGTGTTGCTTGGATGAGAGCATTCGATTTACCACTAACGATCGGATGGAGATCATTCCCTTCGACTTTGACTGGCCTTCCTTCACGAACCCGAACCACGAGTGGATGAACAACGTTCTTGTGCATGTAGCACGTGCTATAATAGAGCGGCACCCCAGGAATTGCATATTCAGGATTTTTGATTGCGGGAACAAGCTTATAATCAGGGCGGCGACATGCTGCTGCAGTCACAGCCATTGCTGCTGAAAGCATCGCCATAAATGAACGGCGCGACACCGGACTTTCCAAAATCGGCGGTAGATGCTCGCTCTCACTCGGTTCTTCGCCGGTGACAGCGGCGAAATGCTCCATGCTTGCTTGGAATAGCAAATCGTGTTGCGTTTGGTTTGCCATAGTCTGGTTTGCCATCAGTAGTGACACGCTGAACAATTCTCCGGTCCCAACCCCGGCAGTTTGGGATGCGGAATCCCAGCAATCTCGGGTTTGGGCACATCGGTTTCCCATGCACCGAACTGCGGTGCAGTAATTGGCCGCACCCGAGCTGCCACACCAGCAGCGAGATTGGAGTTGATCGGCTCAAATAGATGCTCACGATAATCTTGAGGTAAGCGCCCACCGGTGAAGATGCCAGAAATCGGTCGAGCGGGGACGATGTTTTCTTCAGGATGGCGATGACAATTGAGACACCACCCCATTGAAAGCGGCTTATTCTGTGCAATTACGCCCTGAATTTCAACATTGCCGTGGCACGACTGGCAATCAATCTGTGCGCGGATGTGCCGTGAGTGATTGAAGTGCACGTAGTCTGGTAACTTGTGCACGCGTCGCCACTGAAGTGGTATGCCTTTTTCCCAACTATCTCGAACCAGTTGAAGTTTGGGGCTTTCTGCCTTTATCACGATATGGCAGCCCATACAGGTACTCGTCGTTGGAATCGGCGAATGTTCTGATTGCTCAACGCCTGCATGGCAGTATTGACAATGAATCTGCAACTGACCGACGTGCAGCTTGTGCGAAAATGGTATCGGTTGTTGCGGGCGATACCCCACATCGCTCACGTCGTTGCGCATACCAAAGTACAGCACGAGAGCACCTACGGCGACGACCGTGCCCCCACCAAGTATGCTACGTTTGAGTATTCGATCAACACGCTGTGAAAACATGGTGCGATGAACAAATAGTGCGACTACGATCGCCATGCATAAAGCATGACGTACACTGCAACGCCGCTGAGTGCGACGTACAACCACAGCGGCAATGTCCACTGCGCTATTCTTCGATGCCGTGCGAACTCATTTCTCCACGCCCGCACAATTGTAAACAGCGCAAGAGGGACGATGACTGCTGCCAGTATTATGTGTGTAACTAAAATCAACAGATACACCACTCGTGCAAGTCCTGTGCCGCTGAAGTACACAGGCTCTGCTTTTTGCGTGTGGTAAATCACATACGAAATCAAAAATAACGTCGAAAGAGCAAAGGCACTAAGCATGAGTGTACGATGTATCGTAATCTTTCGACGCCGAATTGCCCAATAGCCAATCGACAAGAGCACTGCAACCGTTCCATTTATGAACGCATGGAACGCCGGCGCATAGGAAACGTCAACTGTGCCGAACCGCAATACCCCAGGGTTGAGTATGATGAATGCTACCAAAGCACTGATAACAATCGCGACTGCCGAAATGACGATGCGTAGTGTGTGGTCAGACATTCCGACAATGGAGCGTTTCATTGCTGCGCCTGCTGCCGTTGGTTATACTCGATAAGGAGCGAACGCAGCCGTTCGACATCGCTCGAATCAAGGCTGTTGAAATATCCTCTTATCATACCGTCGGAACCAACGAGCACAAGGCGCGAACTATGCAAGTCTGGTGTCTTCGGATCACTGAGCAAAAAGCCATCACGAGAGAGCACCCGAACTGTATCGAGGGGTGCTCGCACGATATACCACACACCAGCACGTGCACCGTACTCGCGGGCATACTGTGCCAGCACTGGTAAGCTGTCATTGTCAGGGTCAACGCTGAACGAAACAAAACGTACCCGATCACCGAGTTCACGCTGCAGGGACGCAATATGACGATTCATAACAGGACAGACACCCTGACATGTTGCAAACATAAACGATGCGATCCACGGGCGTCCCAGTAGGGCTCGACTTTCGAGTCGTGAACCGTCGTAGTTGGTAGCTGTAAATGATGGTGCTGTTTTGATGCGTGGCAATTCTTCCCATGCCATATTCCGGTTGTCATCACCACAACCAGGCGCAAGCACCAGCCAGACAACACAACCAATTACATGCACCGTGGCTTTCATAGTACGTCCACTGCTGCCAAAAGAAACAAACCCATCAGGAATATGTACGTTGTCATCAGTACACGACGCGCATTGGCCGAATTAGGCACGCGAACAAGGTGGACGCAACGCACAAGCAACCATACGCTCAAAATCGCAGCTCCCACAAAGTAGAGCGTCCCTGCTCGACCGAGAACAAACCACGCAATACTCGATGCTACCAGGAGCACCGAATACCCAAGCGTATGCCATGCCAACGGGCGAACCCGCCCGCCTGCAAGCAGGACAATCCCGCCACGACGGTAGTCGTCGGCATACATGATGGCTAATGCTAAAAAGTGCGGCAGTTGCCACCAAAACATTATTGCACCCAGTATCGCTGCGTCAGCAGAGACAAAGCTGCCTCCGCCAGCAACCCATCCACCGACAACTGGCAATGCACCCGGGACACCACCAACAAACAACGCCACTGACGTACGGGTTTTGAGCGGGGTGTATACGACCACATACAGAACAACAGTCGCAATACCGAGCACAGCAACAAGAATATCAAGCATTGTTAACACGCCAGCGCCCACAACAAACGCAAGCGTCGCGAATATTCCTGCTACATGTGGGGTAATTTTCCCGGATGGCAGTGGTCGAAGCGATGTTCGCTGCATAACCGCATCGGTAGTGCGCTCGAGCAGATGATTGAAAGCGCCAGCGCTTGCACCGAGTGCAAGTACCCCCACGGTTAGTCCGGCAAACCGTAGTACCATCTCCCACGCACCATAGTGCTCCCACGGCTTGGCAACCAGAAAGCCAACAGCAGCTGTAACGACCTCCATTAGCGTAATACCTGGCTTCGACAGCTCAACTACTGCACGCAACCACAACGATCGCGGCAGTATAAGCTGCTGAGCTGATGTTGGTGTCACAGGCATTGCGTCAATTGACATCAGAGAGGCTGCTCAAGTTCAGCTTCAGTGTACTGCGTCGTACGACTTTTCGTTGCTTCCCGGACTCGCGCAACGTCCTCAGGTTTGATTTCACTGGCACTGTTGCCCCAACTTGTTCGAACGTGATTAAGAATTGCGGCAATTTCTTCGTCGGAAAACACTGAGTGCCACGGCTGCATCACACCATTATACTTGACACCACTACGAACGATAGCGCCACGGAATCCATGGAGCACAATACGTATCGGTTTAGTAACATCGTCGCTCGTTGCAAGCACAGAGCCTGCAAGCGGGGGAATACTCCCAGAAATCCCCTTTCCTGTCGTTTGATGACATGATGCACAATTTTTGTTGAAGAGTTTCGCACCGAGCGATTGATTCTGGTCACCAGCGGCTTGTGCTTCACTCGGTCCGTGCCAGACGGGATCGTCGGCCTGCGAAATAAAAAAGCCGCGAATGTTGCATGCGGCAAGTGTCAGCGCCAAAAGGATCGCAAACGAACCTGTTGTTAGTAGTCGCATAGAATGTGCACTCGCAGTGATAAGCAACGATTGCTACCACAAAATTACACGACACAGGCACCATCACACCAAACACTCCTAAAGCTGGCACTCCCACATCATCCCACGGTTGAAAGCAAACCGTGGTTTACCTATTAGCTGCCAACCTATAAAGGGTGTGTTTTTCGACTTGCTGTGGAAACGTTCTGGCTCGACTGTCCACTGTTCATCAATGGCAACAATACTCACCGTTGCCGGACTGCCAGCGGCCAAGTTTGGCTGTGGCAATCCGAGCACCCTTCGCGGACCTATACTCAAAAGTTCAACAACTCGGCTAAGAGAAAACCTGCGCTTATGATACAGCTCAGTAAATGTCAGACCAACTGCTGTTTCCAGTCCAATGACACCATTGGGTGCATGCGAAAACAGTTGCTGTTTTTCTTCTCGTGTGTGTGGTGCGTGATCCGTCGCAATGGCATCTATCGTTCCGTCGGCAAGTGCTTCGATGATTACCTCAAGATCGGCGCGCGTGCGCAGGGGAGGATTCATTTTGGCATTTGTGTCGAATCCATCAGCAGCATCCTCGGTCAGCGTGAAATGATGCGGTGTTACTTCAGCACTTACTCGCAATCCCCAGGACTTCGCCAGCCGGACCAAACGAACTGCACCGCGTGTACTCAGGTGTGAGACATGATACCGCCGATTACCACAGTATTCCGACAGCAGAATATCGCGGGCAACAATGATATCTTCGGCAACGCTTGGATAGCCACGCAAACCAAGTTTTGCAGCAATTGCGCCCTCGTTGATGTCGAATCCTTCAGTCATCGAATGCTCCTCACAATGCTGACTCAGCAAGGCATCGAATGGTGCAACGTACTCGAATGCGCGACGCATCAGCTCAGCGCTGCGAACGCATGATCCATCGTCGGAAAACATCACTGCTCCAGACTCGACAAGCTGATGCATCGGCGACAGTAGCTCACCGCGACGGCCGAGGGTAATGGCAGCGCAGATATGTACAGCGACAAGCCCCGTTGCGCGGCGTTGCACGTATTCGATAGCCATCGGCGAATCGAGCGGAGGCTCAGTATTTGGCATGCATACGATCTCGGTGAAACCACCGTTGGCTGCTGCTGCAGTCCCTGTTGCAATAGTTTCCTTATGTGTCTGGCCAGGCTCTCGCAAATGCACGTGCATATCAACGAATCCAGGGGCTGCTATCCACCCATCAGCTCGAACGCGACGCGTACGATCGGAAATAGTCTGGGGTGGCTCAGGACTGCTGTGTGCGATATGACCATCGCGAATCCAAAGGTAACCAATTTCGTCGCGACTTTCGAGTGGGCTGATAAGTCGAATACGCTCGAACAGAATGTCCATAGAGGTCGGCTGGTCAGAGACAACGTTGCAAATTACAGCAGCCGCTCACGACGAGCACTTCGCTCGCGCCATTTGCGGAGGAATACACGGCGATGGATCGCCGTTGGTCCCCATTTGTCAAGTGCATGAAAATGTTCTGCAGTCGGATAACCCTTGTGCCGTTGAAAACCATACTGTGGATAGACCGCTGCAAAGTCAAGCATGATGCGATCTCGCGTAACTTTTGCAATAATCGAGGCAGCACCGATTGACGCAGAACGACGGTCACCGCCAATGACTGCCGATGCCATTCTTTGAAGCGCTGGTGGGACTTTAGGTCCATCCACAAGGACATGCACAACCGGACACCGAAGCGACTCGACTGCTTGCGCCATCGCCCACATTGTTGCCCCGAGAATGTTCCGCTCCTCAATAACTGCGACATCAGCAATCGAGACGCTCCATGCAAGAGCAGATTGGGTGATCGCACTATACAGCTGCTCCCGAATCGTTGGTGAAAGCTGCTTGGAATCTTCAATCGCTCTGCAGAGCTCATGGTGATTCGGATTCAACACAACAGCAGCTACGACAACAGGACCTGCTAAACACCCCCGCCCAGCTTCATCAACACCAGCGACAAGCTGCCCACATGACCAAAAAGGATGTTCCAGCTCTGTTGCAGCCATGTTATGGACTCGCCAATCGCAGGAACTCAGTGCGGAGGTTCGCATCGCTCTGCAACTGACCTCGCAGCACGGACGTAATCATATCACTCTGCTCGTGATCGGCCTCGACACCCCGCGCGATCATACAGTAATGTTTTGCTTGAATGATGACACCAAGTGCTCGCGGCTTAAGAAGCTGTTCGAGATAGTCGGCAATCTGTTCGCCCATTTCCTCCTGAATTTGCCCGCGGCGCGAAAACCATTCGACAATCCGTGTCAGTTTACTCAGCCCGATGATGTAATCGCCTGGCATGTATCCGATCGTGCACGTGCCGCTAATCGGCTGCCAATGGTGTGAGCACACAGACATGACTTTGATACCCGTGCTGACGATAAGTTCATTGACACGCTTACGATTGGGAAAGATTGTCACTGCTGGTGGTGGTGTATATCTCCCAATGAATAACTCTCGAACCCACATGCGCGCCAGTCGTCGCGGAGTTTCTCGACTGTTTGGATCGCCAGCACGGTCAATACGGAGGATGTCCATTATTTCCCCAAATTTTGCCTGGAGTTTTGCGACCATCTCGTCAAGCTCATCATCATCGAGTGGCATGTTGCCATTGGCATCGAATGCAAGGGGTCGCTTCTCCGTTACCATTATGCTACCGTTACCGTTTGTGTGTTCAGGCGTCATTATACATCCTCGAATTGTTCGACATTGTAGCGTGGGACTTCCATCAATTCACCGCGATATTCGACGAAGTTGTTTTCCGATTCGTACACCGCAACTGAATGCAACGTCCCTGACGGAATTTTCGTTTCCAGGATGCGCCAGAATGCCCATGCCAAATTTTCTGCTGTTGGGATAATACCGCGCAGAAAATCTACGTCTTCGTTCAGGTGTTTGTGATCGACCTTTGAGATAATGTGCTCTTCGATAATGTCACGCAGACGCTTGAGATCAATGACATACCCCGTCATCGGATCGGGCACACCTCGCACCGTAACTTCGAGTACGTAATTATGCCCATGCCCACGCGGGTTATTGCATTTGTCAAAGATGCGCTCGTTTTCCTCATCGCTGAGCAGTGGATTGTACAATCGGTGTGATGCCGAGAACGTCGCTCGGCGCGTTACGTACACCATAATACTCCGAACATTGTTTGGAATAGCTGAATGCAAACTACGCAGCAAAACATGATACAGCGAGTGGTAGTTCCTTTTCTTCTTGTTGCTATGTTCGGGGGATGCCGCACTGTCATCCCACCGCAGCGAACCGAGACCACACCATCTGACACTGTTGCTGTTCGGATGCCACCTGTCCATCGGCCAGCACGCACGGCATTTTGTCCGTACTGCATGCTCAGCGGAACAGTCGAGGTAAAGTCACCCCAACTGAGTGCAGATGGCACATTCAAACTACTGCTTTCCGGTCGTGATTCTTTGCAAGCAACGTTGTACGGGCCACTCGGCATCGTTGCAGCACGGACCTACTGCACTCGCAACGAAATGATCGTTTTCGATGCTCTTGCGATGGAAGCATATCAGGTGCAGATCCCGTTTCGCTCTCTGCTTGCTCTACCGATTCAGCGGGAAGACCTCTTTGCTGTGCTGCGTTGCGAGTTGCCATATCCCGATTCGACCTACCTGGCAATGGAGCGGCGCCCCGATGGCACAACAATACTGTTACGGCGCGATTCAACATTTGCCGATGTAGCAGTCGTTGATTCCGAGGGTCAGTTGCGCGCGTACCAACGCAAATCCCTCGATAATCGTTTGCTCCTTGCTGTCGAGTATAGCACATATCGAACGTGGAATGTGATTCGCTATCCGGAACGCATTCGTGTTACAGCACCATTACAAAATGTAGAAGTGGTCATTGCCCCCGATACAATTGCTGATGAGCCAATCCGTGTACCGTTCCGCTTTCGATTGCCTTCGAATGTGCGACCGAAGACCATCGAGTAAGTCTCCGTGCGTATCCTGGCAGTAATCGTCGTTGCAATCGCATTCGCCTGTGCGCAGCAATCCGACACGCTTCGGATCGCTGCCGATACGCTTGCCCGTCGGTCGGCAACCGATAGTATTGTCGTGGCAACAGCACGCGATTCTGCCGTCTTCGATCCAACAGCACGCAGATTGCACCTCTACGGCAATGCTCATATCCATCACAAGCAGCAATCTCTCGACGCCGCAGCAATCGAGTTGGACTTTATCTCAAAGTCACTTCGAGCATCGTGGATGCTTGACTCACTCGGCAAACGGCGTGGCTATCCGATATTGACCGACGGCGATAAACGCTATGCTGGCGAGCACATGACGTACAATTTCTCCAGCGGTACTGGTACCGTCATACTCGGAGAGACCACTATCGAAAGCGGCTACTACTTTGGCTCGGCAATCCACAAGGCTGACAGTACAACACTCTACGTTGCCGACGGTTGCTATACGACATGCGACGCTCCTCACCCCCACTTCTACTTCCGATCGCCCCGCATGAAAGTGTTGCCCGGCGATCGCGTGTTTTTGCAAGACATCGAAGTTATTGTCGAGGACATACCGGTTTTCTACCTTCCCCTTGGTATGGTTTTTCCCAATCGCGGTGGACGTCAATCAGGGTTCTTGACACCACAGCCGGCATTTTCTGCACAACGCGGTGTCATGCTCTCTAACCTTGGTTACTACTGGGCAGCAAGCGACTACATCGGGCTTCTGGTCGCGGGGACCTACTTTTCCAAAGGCGGATATGAACTCAATGCAACGATGGATTATGCACTTCGGTACACATTCACCGGGCAAGCTGCTATATCGCTGGCAAACGTCCGACTCAGCCCACTGGAACCTTACTCACGACAATACCGGATTCGGCTCAACCACCAGCACACAATGTCACCGGTAACAACGTTTGCAGCTAATCTCGATTTTCTCTCACAAGGGTATATCGCAAATACCCAGTTTGCTCTCAATCAACGCATCTTAGGAAACGTTACTTCGAGTGCGGGCATCTCTCACACCTTCGAAAGTGGCATTGGTGTATCACTTAACTATCTGCGCAATCAAAGCATCACGACTGGTTCCAATGATAATCGCACAACACTATCGCTAACAGTACCATCACTGATGCCACTTCGAACGGTTCTGCCGACGTCGAATTGGCTTTCGACATTGACTGTGAGCTATTCAGCAAATGCGACTGCGACCATCGCACGCGATATCAGTACTGCACCAACGCCCTACGATTCGACACGATGGATTGGGATCGTTCAACATGCGCCGAGCATCACGATTAACCCGCGATTAGGATATTTCGCGATCACTCCCTCGCTGTCGCTGCGGTTCAACACCTACCCACGACGCATCGTCCGAACGTGGAGCAATGCCATCGGTCGCCCGATTGATCACATCGAGTACGGCGTGTTCAACGAGTACGCAGTGAGCACTGCGATTTCGGCACGAACCACACTCTATGGAACGCCTCTGTTTTTGACAAAAAACTTCGCCGTGCGCCATACAATCGTGCCCAATGTATCGCTACGCTTCACACCTGATCTGAGCGCGCCAAAGTATGGCTTCTATGCTTGGTACACGATACCTGCTGACTCACTCCGTCCCGAGCAGCGTGTGCAGTACTCGCGTTTTGCGCTCGATGGTGGCGGCATCGCTTCACGTGGGCGTGCTCTGGCTCTCGACTACGCATTCGACAATGCCTTTGATGGGAAACTTTTCGGCGATACTACATCTCGTAAAATCGAGCTATTTCGCTTTTCAGTCAGTGGTTCGTACAACTTTGTTGCCGATTCGTTTCGTCTCAGCGATCAAAACTGGACGTTTCGCTTCCCTACCATTGCAAACCTGGCCTTGTCATCGTCAATGCGTACAACACTCTATGACGAAGAGCCAACCTATGATAACACCGGTCGCATCATCGGCTATCGGCAAGTTTCCCGTTTCCGTGCAGAGCGATTAGGTATCACTAGTGCAGTGCGAATCACCTCTTTTTCCCTGAATTTTTCTACCTCATTCGATCAGAGCGGTATTTTACCAACAACCACTACTCATCAGCCAACTCAACCTGCTCCTGATACCACTGCCGAACAGCTTGGGGAGCGCTTCCGAGCACGACGCGACAGCGACGAAACACCTGCCGATATCTGGGGACAACATTCACCGGGATGGACACCACCTCGACTTCCGTGGAGCGTCACACTCAATGCCTCATATTTCTACTCTCGTCCATTTGAGGCAATGCCGGCAACGGAACAGTTCAACATGTCAGCCTCGATGAATCTGCAACTGACGCGAACCTGGAATGCTTCAGGTGGATTTGCCTAC
This sequence comes from Chlorobiota bacterium, assembly GCA_026416585.1. Classification (GTDB taxonomy): domain Bacteria; phylum Bacteroidota; class Ignavibacteria; order Kapaibacteriales; family NICIL-2; genus NICIL-2. Next base: position 16,702 of record JAOAEV010000008.1, read on the forward strand.
GATATTCTGAGCGGAGCACTCAGCGGTATCAACATCCGCATCACCAAACAACTCCACTGCTGGGCACTGAGTTTTGTGTGGTATCCTGTCGGTATCAACAGTGGTTTTTACTTAGTCCTCAATCCGATTGCGAGCGTTCTGCGCGACCTCCGAATCGAAAAAAGGAGCACCCCGGTCTTTCAGTGAACAGCAATAAGCGCCGACTGCCAATCCCTAATTTTGAAACATATTATTGAGCGTAGTTGTCGCATGTGTGGCATTGTCGGTTACATCGGGCACCGGGAAGCGCTTCCGATCGTGCTCGAAGGATTGCGCAACTTGGAATATCGCGGGTATGATTCCGCAGGTATTGCTATTTGCGATGGAGCACGTATTCGGATTCGGAAGCGCGCCGGGAAAGTCGCGCAGTTGGCTGCCGACATCGAAGGCGAGGAATTTCCGGGTACCCTGGGTATTGGTCATACACGATGGGCGACACACGGCGAACCAACCGATATCAATGCACATCCGCACACCGACGCCAGCGGACGCATCGTACTGATCCACAACGGTATCATCGAGAATTATGCCGTTCTCAAAACTCGGTTGGAACGCAAAGGGTACTCGTTTCGCTCGGAAACAGACACCGAAGTCCTCGCAGTATTCATCGGAATGCTCTACGAGCGGCTCGGCGATTTCGAACTTGCCGTTCGTACAGCGTTACAGGAAGTGGAGGGTACCTTTGGTTTAGCGATCCTTTCCAAGGATGACCCGGACTGCTTGATTGCTGCACGGCGCGGTTCCCCAATCGTTCTCGGCATCGGCGACAGCGAATACATTGTTGCTTCCGATGCCTCCGCAATTGTAGCTCATACACGACGGGTGGTATATCTGCGCGATGATGAGCTGGCTATTCTTCGCCGGGATGGTTATGTGACAAAGACAATCGGCGACGAATTCATCGCACCCGAAATTCACGAGCTCGATTTTGAACTAGAGCAAATCCAGCGTGGAAATTTTCCACACTTCATGCTCAAGGAAATTTTCGAGCAGCCGGTTACGTTTCGAGATTCAATCCGCGGTCGACTCCTTGTCGAGCAAGGAAACGCAAAGCTGGGTGGGTTAACTACAGTTGCCGACAAACTCCGTGTGGCCCGACGAATCATCCTTACTGGTTGCGGTACCTCGTGGCATTCTGCACTGGTCGGTGAGTACGTCATCGAGCAACTTGCACGGATCCCGGTCGAAGTTGAATACGCCTCGGAACTACGCTACCGTAATCCTGTGATTTACCCCGACGACATCGTTATTGGTATTTCGCAGTCAGGAGAAACAATAGACACCCTTGCAGCACTCCGCGAAGCCAGACTCAAGGGTGCAACGATTCTCGGGATCGTCAATGTGGTCGGCTCGACAATCGCTCGAGAGACTGATGCGGGAGTGTACCTGCACGCCGGGCCCGAAATTGGCGTTGCTTCGACGAAAGCGTTCACATCACAGCTTGCCGTCTTGGCACTACTCGGACTCTATCTGGGGCGACAACGAGACCTCTCGGCATCCGAGGGACAGCACCTGGCAAAAGAGCTGAACACAATACCTGAGCATATCACAACAATACTCGACAGCGCACCTACAATCGAGTACATCGCGCACCAGTACGCACATTGTACCAATGCGCTCTACTTAGGGCGTGGTGTTAACTATCCAGTCGCGCTTGAGGGTGCACTTAAGTTGAAAGAAATCTCCTACGTCCATGCTGAAGGGTATCCCGCCGCGGAAATGAAACACGGTCCGATTGCGCTCATTGACGAAAACATGCCTGTTGTCTTTATCGCCACGTGCGACGACATCTACGACAAAGTTATTTCGAATATCCAAGAAGTCCGAGCCCGGCGTGGACGCATTATTGCGATCGCAACTGAAGGTGATCAACGTGTCGCGGAACTTGCCGACCATGTCATTTTCGTGCCACCGACGCACTCATTACTAACGCCAATTCTAACAACTATTCCGCTACAGCTTTTGGCGTATTACATCGCTGTAGCGCGCGGGTGCGATGTGGACAAGCCACGAAACCTGGCAAAATCTGTCACCGTTGAGTAGCACCAATGCACTGGGAATCGCTCGGTGGCATTGCTCTCTGCATCTTGTTAGCCCGACTCCTTGCTCAACGCGGCAGCCGTTTCCCGTGGCGTGTGGTCGCATGGGGTCTTGGCTTGCAGCTTGTGCTTGGTCTGTGGTTGCTGAAAAGCCCGTGGGGAATTGCGATGTTCCAGCAAGTTAGCCAAGTAGTCACTGGTTTCTTGGGATTTGCCAATCGTGGTGCTGAATTTCTCTTTGGCAACCTTGTCAAAGCAGAGTACCGCAGCACTTTCGGCATGCAGGTTGCACTCATCATTGCACCGACGATCATCTTTTTTTCGTCAGTCATCGGAATTCTCTACCATCTGGGAATCATTCAGCGCGTGGTGTATGCTGTTGCATGGGTAATGTCTCGCACAATGGGAACATCGGGACCGGAATCACTATCGGCAGCAGCAAATATTTTTCTTGGGCAGACTGAAGCACCAATTCTGGTACGGCATTACTTAAGTTCAGCGACAGTGTCATAAATTCACGCAATCATGGTCGGCGGTTTTGCAACGATTGCAGGCTCGGTGCTCGGAGCATATGTCCAGCTTGGCATATCAGCCCAAGCGCTGATTACAGCCTCGCTCCTATCGGCACCGGGCGGATTGATGCTAGCCAAAATCGCTCTGCCCGCAACTGGTGGCGAACACTCAATTGAATCCTATCACAGCATTCGCACGACATCTTCACTTTTGGACGCAGCAACCAGTGGGGCACGGGATGGGCTATCGCTTGCGCTCAACGTCATTGCAATGCTACTGGCATTCATCGCACTGATGGCGATGCTCGATGCGGCATTTGCATGGCTCCACTCTTGGATACCATGGATGCCAGCATCACTGCGCCAACTATTGGGATGGTTGTTTTTGCCGCTGGCATACCTACTTGGTGTTTCGAGTAGCGATGCAGCGAGTGTTGCACAACTTCTCGGTACAAAAATTATTGCTAACGAGTTTGTGGCATACACCGATTTATCCGAGATGATTCGGCTGCAGACGATCTCGCCACACGGTGCGATGATTGCGACCTATGCGTTGTGTGGCTTTGCAAACATTAGCTCGATTGCGATTCAAATCGGTGGAATCGGCTCACTTGTACCGGAGCGACGCAGCGAGATCGTTCAGCTTGGCTGGCGTGCAATGGCGGTCGGTGCGTTGACCAATATGCTGAATGCCTCTATTGCCTCGCTACTGAGTTAGTCGGGTTTCTCCAGCGGTGGTTGAAGTCTCCGGTCACGACGAATACCTGGACGCCCATCAGGCCCATCACGCTGAAGCAGTGCACGCTGTAGCGATTCCATAAAACGCACTTCGAACACGACGAGCTTAGCATACTGCTGGGGCGTCAGAAGGTGGCGCACTGCATTCAAGCGTTCGGTAATCGCCTGTGCAAATTGCTGCATCCTCTTAACAACCTGCTCGCTTTTTCCGTTAAGCTCAGAGTCCGACACTTTTGCTTTTACAGCTGCTTCGAGTTCATCAACAGCATCGTGTAATTCTTTTCGTGCCTGGTCAATTTTTTTCTGTCCTTCATTGTAGCGAACAAAAAATTTTTCGGCTGTTTGCTCATCAAGATCGAGCGTCTCGATAAGCTTGAGCTTTTTGAATTGTGCCAAACGCTTATGTCCTTGTTCTGCAGCAGGCGGCTGCGCAACAAGCGAGACCGTCGCGATTGCAATCAATACTGCCATCCAATAATGACCCTTACTGGTACGAAACATCGCTCAAAACCTCGACAAATTGTTCAACAAACTGAGAATCGAGTTCTTCGTAGGGGAATGTGGCAAGAGCAACAGCATCGGGGACGAGTGATTCTTCACGAGTGTTTTTTGACGAACTACGCACGTGCTCGCTCTGCTTAGGTGTTTTGCTGGCAACATTGGAAGGACTATCAAGCGATTTTGAAGCAATAGTCGCCGTACGCTCGTCCCGTTGTTGTGGCGAAAAGCCATGTGTCTCGAGCGACGTGCGTTCAACTGTGCGACCAAGTGGACGGAGTGCAAGCGTCAGAACAACAGCCGTAGCGATCGAAGCTACAGCCACCGCCCACCAGCGGTAATGCATAAAAAAACGACGGCGGCGGGGAACAAGATGCTCAGAGAGCACAGCACTGATGTTACGTGACTCCCACTGCAATTGCTGGCGAATGCGTTCCGCGGGTAATACCGCGAACACTGTGCGAAGGTGTTCTACCTCGGCGCAAAGCTCCGGCGACAGCATGAGTGCCTCTTCGACAAGACGACGCTCAGTCTCATTAAGCAGGCCGGAGATATAGTCTGGAAGCAGCGAGCGTATGTATTCGGTATTCATCGCTGTGCACCATTAGAAATGGGACGACCGAGCAACGCTGCAATCTTGCGAATAGCATGGTAGTAATTCGCTTTTAGGCCACTGACGCTTGTTCCAAGGATGTCAGCAATTTCTTCGTAGCTTAATCCCTCCACGTACCGCAGATAAAACGTTTCGCGTTGTTTGGGTGGAAGCTTCGCAAGAATGCCATGGAAGAAATCAATAAATTCTCTGTCTTCCAACTCGCGATCGGGCAATGGCAACGTCGAGGGGAGTTCTTCGCCGCTCTCGACACAGCCGTCAAGAGGGACAAAACGCTTCCACCGCTTACGATATGACAAACACGTGTTGACAGTGATACGATAAAGCCACGTCTGGATCGAACTTTCTCCCTTGAAGCGTGGCAATGCTTGTAATGCACGGATAAAGGTCTCCTGTGCAACGTCGGCAGCATCATCTCGATTGCCATCGAGGTGGCGTAAAGCGATGCCATACACAAAACGCTGATAGGTACGGATGAACCGTGATGCTGCTCGTTCACGATCGCCATCAGTCAGCTCCCGTAGGAGAGCGGTTTCTTCGGCTGTAAGCGCCATTGCGTGGGACGCCATTGTTGGGATCATTAGTGCTATCGACTCACACGCTTTGACGCATCAGAAGCGTGGAAGGTTTAATGGCGGCCCCGTTCTATCTACTCCATTTGCACGTCGGCAGCACGCTGCCCACCAGCCATCGCGACGATTTCGTCGTCGTAGTGATCGGCAATAATTGCCACGCTCATTACGGTTGTAACGAGCTCATTGCGATCGAGATTCGACGCGGTTACGGAGTGCGAAAAAACTATCGTGTCATCAAAAAGCAAACCGAAGCCACCAAGATGAATCTCTGCATTTTTTCGGAGGAGAAAGCGCATGAGCTGTTCGTCTATTGTCGCACCTGAGACCACGTGCGCCATACATTCGACGACGCACTCGATCTCGGTAAATGGACGGACCACAATGATTACCTGGGTCGAGCCATGAGAGACAGCAAACGATCCGTTGGAGAAAGGAACATATTCGGGGAATGCATCACGGAGAATTGTCTCGACACGTTGTCGTGTTAACTCGATGAGTTCCTGTGGTGTCGTCATAATTGCTCTCCAGCAAGTAGTTGAAATATGTGGTTAGGATGGACTGTTCTCACCAGTACTCGATGGTAGCTGTCCGAGCGATGATTTCAGTTTGGCAAGTTCTTCTTCGACAGTCGCACTCGAACCAAGCAGTTTGAACTCTTGCTCAAGCGAAGTACTCTCGCCCGCCAATTGCTCAAATGCTGTTGCTTCTGCCTCAAGTTGTTCGATTTTGCCTTCAAATTTATCGAACTTTGAAAATGCATCAGATCCAACGCCGCTGAATGCTTGGGCAATCTGCTTTTGTGCTTTTGCTGCTTGCGAACGCGCAATCAATGTACTTTGTCGTGCACGGGCTTCATCGAGTTTTGCCTTGAGCTGATCAAGTTGGGCACGAAGTTTTGCCGTTGTTTGTTTTGCCTGCTCATAAATGGGTTGCAGATCAGCAGCGTTGCGGTCCGCAACAGCTTTTTTCTCCAACGCTGCACGTGCCAAGTCTTCTCGATTTGCCTGCAACGCATGAACCGCTTTTTGCTGCCAGTCGCGTGATTGTTCCTGTGCTTTGAGGATTTTTCGTTCGAGGGACTTTTCGTTTGCAATAGCTTGTGCAACAGCAAGGGTAGCTTTATTGACCGACTCTTCCATTTCGATGACCATCTGCTTGAGCATTTTTTCTGGGTCTTCGGCGCGGTCGAGGGCGTCATTGACGTTGGCTTTGAAGATGTCGGCTATACGACGAAAAATACTCATAACCGCTTCTGTCTCGTGTGTTGACCAGTTCAGTTCAAAACTACGAACTAATAATCACAGTCGGTATGCCCATGGACGACGGTCGGCGAAAATATCGTTGATTGAATTGAAAGATTTATTCCGCGTCCGCGTGGGTTCTATTGGTGCGGTAGCAATTCCTTCCGTATCGGGCGGAAGTTCGGTAATTACCATGCCGTTATAATTATAAATTGCTGATCGCCCATTGAACGATAGCGTTTCAGTACCATCGGATTCGCTCCCGATGCGGTTGGCAACAGCAACGTACACTTTGTTTTCGAGTGCACGAACTGGCATCGCCATCCGCCAAACGTGAGTCACCAGATTTGATGGACATGCAATAACATCAGCACCCCCGAGTGCAAGTGTCCGTGCTGCCTCAGGAAAACGCCAGTCGTAACAGATCATTGTCCCGAGCCGCACATCAAGCCAGCTAAAGTCAAGCACAAAGAAGCCCGTATCTCCTTCGTCGAAGACAAATTGTTCACGATAGAATAGATGCGTCTTGCGGTAGTAGTGCCGCTCGCCGCGCGGATCAAACACGACAGCAGAATTGAATAGTCGAGAGCCATCCCGTTCAGGGAATCCCACAACAACGACTTTTTCCTGCCGCTTTGCAGTATTCTCGAGTGCATTGAGAATAACAGAATTACGTTCGAGGGCGATCGCTTCCACCTGGTGGCGCGTTGTAAAAAAATAACCACTCAGCGCTAATTCAGGGAACACAACCACCTCCGCCTCGGCACGGTCAAGCAGCGCACAAATTCGTTCGAGATTGATCTCGACTTCGCCGAATGCAGGGTGCATCTGTACAACTGCGAGATTCATAAGCGGCGCTATAGAATTCAGGCGAAAAATACAGCAGCAATTTCCTAAGTTCGAGTGTGTTGCCCATCTGGAGACCAACGGCGATGGATTCGAATATGCTCAATGCACTGCTCGTACTGCTCGCAGGGATAGCGTTCTTGGCAATTATCGCATTCATCCTCCGTCGGCTGGCAAGTGGTCGAGCTTCTACACACGGTTTGCCGATTCGAATTATATCCCGGCAACCGATCGGAGGCAAAGCCGCGCTCGTTGTCGCCGATGTTGGTGATAAACGGCTACTACTGGGAGTAACAGAACATTCTGTCACCCTTCTTGCAACACTGGAACGTACCACGTCAAGTACCACGAGCAAAACAACAGCACCGAGAGTAACACCGGCCCCGCAAATGCACCCACCATCGCCAGCGGAGCTGTCATTCCGTGCATATCTGGCTTCGATGTTTCAGCGGACAGAGAAATAATCCATCGGCAGGGGCAAACCCACTGAGAAAGTTCGTAGTTTTGTGCCAGCCACTGTTGGCGCGCACGCACCCTGTTGGCATGGTGTGGTAGAGGACAGTTTTTTCCGCACGCTTCATGAAATTTTCGTTTTTATCGAACGACGTTGCTATTGATCTTGGCACCGCAAACACACTCGTGTGGATGAAAGGCAAAGGCATCGTTCTCAACGAGCCGTCAATTGTCGCATTCGACCGCACGACGAAAAACATTATCGCCGTTGGGCACGAAGCAAACGCGATGGTCGGCAAAACCCACAAGGATATTCGGACGATTCGCCCACTGAAAGATGGGGTCATTGCCGATTTCGACATCGCCGAAGGGATGCTCCGAGCCTTCATTCGGAAGGTTTCGCAGTCGTGGCAGCCAGTTCGGCGTGTTGTGATCTGCGTCCCCTCAGGCATCACAGAAGTCGAAAAACGTGCAGTCCGTGACAGCGCAGAGCATGCTGGCGCTAAGGAAGTCTATCTAATCGCCGAACCGATGGCTGCAGCTATTGGCGTAGGCTTGGACGTCCACGAACCTATTGGGAATATGATCGTGGACATCGGCGGTGGAACAACCGAGATTGCTGTCATTGCACTATCCGGCATTGTCAGCGACGAATCCATTCGCGTTGCCGGCGATGAGATGACTGATGCAATTGTACAGTACTTCAAACGCAAGCATAACATCCTGATCGGCGAGCGCACCGCAGAAATCATCAAACACGAAGTTGGCTCTGCCTATCCGATCGAGGAGGATGTGATCATCGAGGTCAAGGGACGTGATCTTCTTGAGGGCATTCCTCGTATGATCGAGGTCAGTAGTGCCGACATTCGTGAAGCCCTCGAAGGAACAGTGCAACTGATTATTGACGCTATCATGAACCTTCTCGAGCGTACACCACCGGAATTATCAGCAGATATCTTCGATCGTGGAATCATCTTGACTGGTGGAGGTGCCTTGCTCAAGGGTCTCGATGAACGTATCGCACGAGAAACACGCTTACCAGTTCATGTCGCCGACGATCCACTCACTGCAGTCGCGCGAGGCTCAGGTCGAGTGCTCGAAAATCTCCCGGAATATGCTTCGGTGCTGCTCAAGTCGAAGCGGTACTGATGCGCCATGCAACGGGTCGTCGAATGGCTTATCCGCTACCGTGAGCACGTCGTTACAACCCTTCTTTCGGTGATCGCTATATCACTAATGTCGTATGGCAATGTCACGCAGTTAGGGGGCTTCCGCGCACTCATTATCGGTGGACTTGGAATGCTGCAAGAAGCATTTGCGTGGATACCAAACCCTGTCGCACTACAGCGAGAGAATCGTGCGTTGCGCCAGATCAACATGGAACTATTGCAAGAAACGATGGTTCTTCGCCGAGCAGGAATTGAGAACGAGCAACTTCGCCGCATGCTTGCACTTCGGCAGCAATCACGCTTACCACTATTGAGCGCATCAGTTATCGGTAAGACTGTTTTTCGCACGCGGCAATTCATTACAATTGATCGTGGCACTACCAGTGGAGTACGCGTCGGCATGAACGTTATCACTGATGCAGGACTCGTCGGGACTATAGTTGGTGCAAGTAGCAATTACTCGATTGTCCAAACACTTTTCAATCGCGATGTGCGCGTTAGTGCTCGTATAGTGTCAACACGCGATGAAGGTATCATTGTGTGGGATGGTTTCGAGTATCTTCTGGCACAGAACATTCCAAAATCACATCGTGTCAATGTCGGCGATACCGTTGTAACCAGTGGATTAAGTACACGTTTTGTTCCAGAAATCCCCATTGGCATCATCCGGAGCGTGATCAATGATCCCAACTCGATGTTCCATCGCATCACAGTCGAGCCGAATGTTGAATTTTGGCGGTTGGAGCAAGTATTCGTCATCATGCAGTTGCCACCGACAGAGCACGCCGAGTTGGAGCGTTCACTCCAGAAATATATCGAACAGCGTATGAGGGGGAAATGAGGTCCTTTTGGCAGGTGCTCACATGATCATGAAAGAGTACGGTCTCTACGCTGTTCTCGCACTGCTAACCATTCTGGTGAGCACGGTTGCCAGCAACTTACTCTCGGTGGGAGGAATCACTCCAGATCTGCTGTTGCTCGTGGTAGTTGCCGTTGCACTTACGAAAGGACAATTTGCAGCGATCATTTTCGGCTTTGCCAGCGGATTGATTTTCGATCTTATCTCGACCGATGTTGTTGGGTCGAACGCTCTCGTCAAAATGCTGGCTGGTTATGTAGCGGGTTTTTTCTGGCGGGAGGGTTCGACAGTATCTGAAAGCATTGGATCGCTTCGATACGTAACGGTCACCCTGTTGTGTGCTTTTGTGCACAATGCTGTGTACTACCTGTTGTACACCCGCCCGGCAGACATTCCATTTGTCGAGTTCTACTTGAAAAACGGTGTCGCTGCTGCACTCTATACAACAGCTCTCGCACTACTGCCCTATTTCTACGCATCGCGCCGGCGAGAGGAAGGTGCCTAAAAATCACACCGACGGAATATGCGCTCACCGCGGATTAACGGATAGGCAATCCAAACAGATACAATCACAGCTATCACCAAAATGCTGCGTTCGGAACTAAAAAAATCCCGCAAGACAGCACCTGTGATACCAAGAAGAGCCGCGGTATCCGAATGTAATAGGACTGCTATACGGATGGCGTCAATCGGGTTGAATGCTAACAAGAGCAACAATGCTCTCTCGAATGGATATTCTTGCAGCAAAGCCATCAAAGAAACCAACAGGGCATCGTAGAACACCGCGCAGTACAGCCACACTAAGAGGGTCATACCCACACCTTTAGCTTTATCTGGCTGCCCGACTGCAATACGATAGGCAAGCGCACCAAAACATAATGTAAGCACAAGCGCTGTTGTCCCAACAATGGCAACATCATAATTCTGCCAAATGGCATAGGTAAATGTGAACGGAACTTCGCACACCACCGCTAATGCAGCGATATTCCCTACCCACTGTCCCCAATAGTATGCACCACGCCCGATGGGCTGAGCAAGCATCAGTTCTGTGAACTCTCGATTATTGTAATATTCCATCGCCACAAGAACAAGCGTTACAAGCGGCACTACCAGCAAACACAAACTAACAATAGATAACGTTACTTTTGATGGATCACCACCAAATAACGAAAGTGCAGCAACAATGAGAGTGATGCCTATACCGTATCCGATCACTGCTCGACTACGAATAGTACGCAAGAACGCAGAGCGCGCCAAAACCAGAGTTACTGCCATAGGATTCCGTCTTGATTGAGATACCATGCAATTGCACCCATCAGACTTGTCGCAGCAGACCGCACCATCAGCGATGCAATCGTTTCGTCTATTCGTACAACGCCGTCATACAGATACACAACTCGGTCCGCTACTTCAAGTGCATCGTTCGGGCTATGTGTAGTAAGAACAATCGTTTTCCCCTGCCGCTTTTCTTGCACGATCTTCGATTTTATCAGCTCTGTCGAGATAGGATCAAGTCCAGCAGTGGGCTCATCGAGCAACAACAATGTTGGCGAAAAATAGAATGCTAACGCCGCACTGACTCGTTGACGCTGACCACCAGAGAGTGAGCCAAGCTGTTTTTCCTGCAGCATCTCTATTTGTAGTTGATTGTATAATTGGCGATCATATGTTGAGCAATCACTCCTAATCATCTCCAGCAGCTTGAATAGCTCTCGAACGGTCATCGTTTCAGGGTATCGTGCAATCTGTGGCATATAGCCTATCGCATGGCGGAACTTCATCCCATTTTCGATATTGCTTTCACACCCAAAGAGACTAATCGTACCACGATCGGGACGAACAAGACCGACAATACATTTGATCAATGTGCTCTTCCCAGAACCGTTCGGACCCATCAATGCAACGACCTCGCCAGCATGAAACTCGATACTCACGCCGCAGAGTGCTCGGTGTTTCCCATACTGTTTGAACAAATCAGTGACCGTCAGCGCGTCGTTCATAGACACCGATACCATGAGTAGATAAACACATGGAGCTAACTTTCCACCGATATTGATTGCGCGTTGTCTTGGTTGCAATCGGCATCATACACGGTTTTCTATCAACCAACTGTACGGGAATGAGTGAAGGAATAGCTCGTTCCATATATGCAAGTAACTCTACGATAAAACTTCGCAGCAGCAGTACTGCCATCGGGATACGTTCGACAAGAATCGAGAATACCGAAACTGGGCGATACGGCACATCGCCATATCCATCATGATCGAGGTCATAGCCACGATACTGCTCCCAATAGTTACCATCACAATAGAACTCCGAGGAACTTGTATTGCTGAGAACATCAAACGTATTCGCGATAAAATCGTTGCTACAAACCGTATCGTCAGAGCAACTACCGAGTGCTTTCAATGCCCATCCGTTGGAATGAAAAATATTCGCTACAATCGTTGTTTGATTGGAACCTTCCATGTAGATACCGACTGTATTGCTGCGAAAGACATTACCAAAGACGGTGCTTCTCGATATATCCTTGAGCAATAATCCATAGCTACTTGGTCCCCAGTTATCAGCAAAAATGTTGGATTCCATCCGAACATGCTGAGAGTACATGACCGCTACACCGGCACCATTCTGTTCAAATCGATTTTTCCGGTACACATTGCTATCGGAGAACATAAAATGCAAGCCATATCGCATATTGTTAGTGCTTATACACTCGGCAATATTGCAACCACGACTAAACTCGAAATAGAGACCGTCACGATGCTGTCGGATGTTACACTGTACAACTGTGCATGAGGGAGATTTCCACAAGTGAATGCCATTTCCTGATTGGGATTCCTTTGCACCTGTACCGATGGCGTTGATATTTTCGACCCGACAATTTGCTGACCGATACAGTATAACGCCAAAGGCACAATGTTGTGTTGCGACGTCCTGGATTGTACTGTTGTAGCTATCAAGGAGCAGGATTCCTGCACGATCCTCGACTGCAGAATATCCTGTGTTTGCGATCACGATTCCACGTATATGAACAGATGCACCTGATATAGTGAGCACCGTCCCTCTACCATCCCCATCGAGTACAGGACGATTCCTGCCAATGATGATAAGAGATTTCGATATCGTCGCGTGGGTATTTCGGTACAATCCACTTTCAATGAAGATAGTATCGCCCGCCTGTGCACGCGCAACAGCATCCTCAACACTTTGCACCTGGCATTGAGCACAAACACGGAGAACGTCCGCTTTGATGCTACATGTGCAGACAACAACAAGAAGAAGCGCCCAATACACTGTTCTCAATTGAGCGAAGCAACATACCGTTGAACATCATCCCATGAAAGTACTTTGCCACCATACATATTTAGACTCTTACTTGCTTTCATACTATCTGAATATGCACTCAGATCAGCTCCCATAGGACTCGGGAGTTGCTCACTACGGAGGAATGATGCTTTGCGCGCATCAATCAGTGTTCCTGGCATTGTGTAATCTGTTACTAAAACAAAAACAATACGTTCGGTATCAAATTGCTTACTGCGCAAGTAATTGGCCATACACTCGATCGAGTCAAACTTGTACACTTTACCTGTAGTCAGAACAATTTCAGAGCCGAATCGCTGATCACTGATAATCATTTTGCACAATGTGCACTCATCAAGACCGTACCGAATAGGCTCTGGTGCAGGCGAACACGAAATGCCACTGACACCCGACAAGATGAGTGGAGTAATAACCAAGGTCAATTGTTTGATGGAACTCCGCTTGCCCTGATTGGAAGACTGATATGTAGTACGTTGCCGAAGCCCTTGCTGTGAGTACCACAATGCTGCACCCCCAGCAACGATAGCCAACACGATTGCGTAACCACCCCATGACGGATACGAATGTGCTGTGATATTGAGCAACTGCTCCGTACCAATAAGTGGCGGTTTGTATATCATACCTTCTATCTTGATCGGAGCATTTGGATTGAGATTAGTGCCATAGTCACGTTCCCATTGATCGAAATCATATAACCCAACAGCACAACTTATAACCATCGCCCCCACCCATATTCCAATGGTCCAGCGCCGTGGGAATATCAATGTAGCAACACCAAGGACAATCAAACCACCAAGAATAAATGGCATAGCATGTAGCTCTGGGATGCTGTCCGGTTCGATAGGTTTCATACCGATGTAGTGATTCAAAATGTTGATATTCTCTAAATCGTGCTCGCCAATACCGCTGATGGTGTGGACGTAGATATACAGACCAATTGGTTCAGGGTATTGTGGCGCTTCCAGCTCAATCTGCCACAGTGGAAGCACGTATGCCAGTGCTAACAGCAGGATTCCCACCATAATCGACATTCTTGTTGCTTTCATCTTTATTTCTCTCAATGTGATAGAAATTGGGGCAGGTTCGACATTCAGTCTTCCCTGCCCCGTGCTGATGAGAGTGTGCTACATCGCACAACTATTTACCAATACCGTAACTAATTGGAACGGCTGCACCTGCCGCTGAGACACGCACATATCCCTGCATCTCTTGATGGAGAGCGGAACAAAAATCTGTGCAATAAAAAGGATACACACCTGATCGCGTCGGTGTCCATTTTAGTGTTTGAGTCTCCCCCGGCATAATAAGCATTTCCGCATTCTGAGCACCCTGCACCGTAAAGCCATGTGGAATGTCCCAGTCCTGTTCGAGGTTCGTCACATGGAAATACACTACATCCCCGACTTTTATCCCCTCGATATTGTCAGGACTAAAGTGCGACCGTATCATTGTCATGTACACATGCACTTCATTACCTTTCCGTTCGACACGTACATCTTTTTCAGCCTTGACAGCAAACGGGTGCTTATTCTCCGCAAGTTTGAAAATGCGGACCGAATTCTTCGCTAGCAAGTCTGCAGGGCAGGCTTGAGCATAATGTGGCTCTCCAACTGTCGGGAAATCAAGTAATAGTTTCATCTTTTCGCCTTCAATACTATACAGTTGTGCTGATTGTGTCAACTCAGGACCTGTAGGCAAATAGCGATCCTTCGTAATCTTGTTGAGTGCAATCACATACTTGCCCCATGGTTGCTTGCTGTCGCCGCCAGGTATGCACAAGTGACCAATCGAATAGTAAGTTGGGATTCGGTCAACGACTTCCCATGTGCCGAGTTTCCACTTGACAATCTCTGATGAAACAAACATAGATGTATATGCATACCCTTTCCCATCAAATTCTGTATGAAGTGGACCCAAACCCGGCTTTTGCACTTCGCCGGCAATACATGCTTCATATTTAATGATCGGAATGCCATCAACATCACCCTCAAAAGCATTGTCCTGAATAGCCTTCTGCATTCTTGAAAATGAGTACACCGGAATAACGGTTGCCAGTTTACCACCAGCAACAATATACTCACCAGACGGGTCCACATCTACCCCATGTGGAGATTTGGGACATGGCATCAGATACATCATGTTCGGGCATTCCTTCGGATCGAGTACGAGTACGTCGTTGTACACTGTATTACTTGCGGTATGTGTTGCTTCATCATAACGGTTACTGTAATACGTCGCTTTGACACGTTTGCCTTTCCCTTGTTTGGCATATTCTTCGGCTTTTTTCCAATTGACTGCTAAGATGAAGTCTTTGTCCTTCTGACTTGCATTGACCTCGAGCAGTGTATATGCTTTTTCCGAGTTATAGCATGAGAAAAAAGACCAATCGTGTGAGGGTCCCTTACCACAACGACTTAGGTCCCACTTAAAAGGTGGTGCGAGAATTTGGAATGCTACACTCATGTGTCCTGTTGTCGGCTCTATCTGTACAAAAGAAATTACACCCTTAAAGTGCTGTTTGTAGGAACTGATCGGTACGTCTTGTCCTCCTGGTGGAACACTAAAGCGTGTACCGGCCACCACATACTCGGTGTTTTCTGTACAAAATGGCGACGCGTGGTTACCACCACTATTGGGAATTTCTATGATCTCAACTGTACGGAAGGTACGTAAATCGATACGCGCAATGCGAGGAGTATTATTTGCATTGATGAATAACCAGCGCCCATCGGGTTTCCCAGCTGTCATCGAGAATACCGGATGATGGGTATCATCCCATGGGATAAAACCGTAAGAAGTTTGTAGAAGCGGCTTCGTTTCTTCAGTAAAACCGTAGCCTTTCTCTGCATCAATACTAAAGACTGGAATGATGCGGAACAACCGTCCCGAAGGAAGTCCATAGACACCAACTTGTCCATTGAATCCACCAGACGTAAAAAGATAAAACTCATCATGCTTGCCTGGCGGTATGTACACTGCTTTCGCTGCATCGTCGCTTGCCATTGCCGTCGAAGCACCGCTGTTTTTACAGCTTTGCACAGCAAAGCTTAGCACAAGCAATGTTGCTGCAATTGAGGGCCAAAGGTACCGTTTCATCGCAGTCTCCAATAAGTGTGAAACATTCACTTCGCACCATCCACCTGACGAAAGTATTCGAGGATAGCACGTGCTTGTTCTTTGCTGATATCTTGAAAGGTCATTGGTGTTAGGTAGGTTGCAAGTAATTCCTTAGCAGTTTGGTCTTTCTCGAGCATTTCTGATGGATTGAGTATCATGTTCATGATCCACTCTGGCTTTCGGCGCTGTGTGACACCTTTAAGCGCAGGACCCACGTATCGCTCTTCAAACTTGTGACAGGCTGCACACTTCTGCTCAAATATTGCTTTGCCTTTTTCCGCCAATCGAGAATCTATTGCCCCCAATTCGATGCGCTGGACAGGACCAATTCCGACATCGCTTACACTATTATTATCATGCTTTGCTGCTGATTCCGAGGCTGCCTTGCGATCGCTACACCCACTTAGCACTGCGCCAATGAGCACAATAGCAGCGATTCCTTGCTTCATTGGTAACATCATACGTTTTTTATTAAAAAATACCTTTTGGTCTAAAATACGAAAACAAAATAGTATTATTGTACATACTTATCAATAATTCAATATATTTAATTGCACGTAATTTGCTTTATTAGAAGTTTTTCTTTTCAAGAGCGATGTACCTATCGCGTATCGAACTGCATGGTTTCAAATCGTTTGCTGATCGTACTATTCTTCGCTTCGGTGAAGGACTAACAGCCATCGTTGGTCCCAACGGAAGTGGAAAAACCAATATCATCGATGCTATTCGCTGGGTCCTCGGCGAGCAAAAGACATCGCTACTCCGTGCCGACGGCATGAGCGATGTTATCTTCAGCGGTACCCGGACCCGGAAGCCGCTTGGCATGGCAGAGGTCTCGATCATCATCGAAAACACGAAACGAATTCTTCCCGCAGAATTTTCGGAAGTTGTCGTCACACGGCGTCTGTTTCGTGATGGCGAAAGCCAATACTTTCTCAATGGAAGCCCCTGCCGGCGGAAAGATATCGTGGAATTATTTACCGATACTGGCATGGGTGCCGACGCGTACTCGGTTATCGAGCTAAAAATGGTCGAACAAATCCTCGAGGACCACTCCGATGAACGTCGTCACCTTTTTGAAGAGGCAGCAGGCATCGTTAAGTACAAACAGCGTCGCAAAGAGACTCTCGCCAAGCTCGACGCGACCCGCAATGACCTAGAACGCGTCGTCGATCATTTGACGGAAGTACGCCGCACTGTCAACTCCCTCAAGCGCCAAGCCGAACGTGCCGAGCGGTATAACGAACTCTCAAGCCAGTTACGCTCGCTCCAGCTTGAACGCACGGTCCGCACATTCGCAGAGCACATACGCGCGCTATCACAGCTTGACGAACAGATCGTCTCGATTACTGGCGAGCGTGATAATGCAAGAGCAAACTTGGAATTGATTGTACGGCAGAGTACACTCCTCGATCAGGAACGTGCGTCTCTCGAAATTCAGCGTGAGGAGGTTCTCTCTGAACACGGCCGCGTCAGTACCCAGCTTGCTGAAATTGAACGGAGCAGTGCTGTACTTCGCGAGCGGATTTCAGCGGCTGAAGCGACACTTTCGTCAGTGCTTGACGACGTCCGTAGCCGCGCAATCCGCCGCGACCAGCTCGACGACGAAATCGAACGTCACCAAAATGAATTGGAAACTCTTCAGCGGGAGCATACGGAAACAGAACAGCAACGCAGCCAACTCGTTAGCGAGATATCTGTGCTTCACCAGGAGCTTGAAGACGCACGATTCCAACTTCAGAGTGTAACAGAACCCCTTCGCACGCTCGAACGCGAGCATGAGCGACTCAATGCGTATCGCTCCCAACTACGGCGCAATGTGGAGCTTCTCCAGCAGCGCGCTACCACATTCACAGAACGACTATCCAGCCTTCACCGTATCTATTCAGAATCTGAGACACAACATCACACCCTCACTAAGCAATATGATCGTGCACGTGCAGAGCAACGCGAAAAGGAACATACACTGATTACGGCACGGCAGCAACGCGAGAGTATTGAACATACGATCGAACAGCTTCGCCAACAACGTGAAGCGTTTACCGAGCAGCTTTCTCACCTGCGTGCTGAGCATGCACTGGTTTCGAGCATTATCGTCCATGCAGAGCTCGACCTTTCGTCTGCAGAGAATTTTCCAGTGCCGGACGTGGCAACGCTTGGTGACACAATCTCTATCGATCAACGATGGGCAGTGGCACTGGAATCGGCACTGCGCGGCGGCCAGCACTATCTACTCGTCCCAACCCTGGATCAAGCAGCAGCAGTTGCAGCATGGCTCCATACGCACCGTCGCCCCAAAGTTCATATCATCTGCACAGAATTGATACCACACATCCCAGAACCGGAGCCACTCCCGAACGCATTTGGCGCACAGTGGCTTTCATCGCTGATCGAATGCGATGAGCCGGTCGCGTCATTGCTGCGTGCAATGCTCGACGGTGTTACAGTCACTGAATCGCTTGACCATGCGGATAGACTTTTTGCGAGCGCTCGTAACATTCGTGCTGTTGTGACGCAAGACGGTCAGATGCGATTCCGCGAAGGTATTTTCCGCGTTGGTGTACTTCAGCGTACCGAAGGCTTGAGTATCGGTCGTCACGAACGCTTAGCTACTATCGAACAACGAATTGAGCAGATTGAAGCAGAATTGTCAGCAGTCGCAGAAGCTCTTGTTGCCGCTATAGCCCAGCGCGATAGCATCGATCTTAAGCAACTCGGCGATTGTGCCCGCGATGCAGAGCGTACTACGTTGGAGATATATCGACAGCTTGACCAGCTTCACATTCACCGCCAACAGCTCGAACGAACCATTGCAGAACTCGAAGCAGAGCTCAAAAACATTGCACATGAGCAGACAGCCCTTGCTGCAGAAGATGCAGCACTTGATGAGCGGTTGAGTGCCAACGAGA
Organism: Chlorobiota bacterium; assembly: GCA_026416585.1. Taxonomy (GTDB): domain Bacteria; phylum Bacteroidota; class Ignavibacteria; order Kapaibacteriales; family NICIL-2; genus NICIL-2. Next base: position 35,637 of record JAOAEV010000008.1, read on the forward strand.
TCGAACAAACTGAGCTACTTGGCAATCGTGAAGCTTTCGTTGAACAGGTGCGTCGGCATGAACAGCGAATAGTTGCTCTCGATCAGCAACTGCGCGACGCCGAACGCAATACTATTCGCCAACGCGCACGGATCGAAGCGCTTCGCGATACACTTTCCCGCCTGGAAGCACAGCGATCTGCGCTCGATTCTGACGAGGAAGGATCGCACATTGAGCATGAGCAATTGCGATCTCAACTGACTGCCATGGAAATAAAACTGACTGAATACAACACCCAACAGCAGATAATCGCCGAACAACTCGAAGCAATTGTTACTCGTCGTCGCAGCCTCGAAGAAGCAATCAGCGAAAAGCGAGTACTATTACAGTCGCACAATGAAAAAGCTGCTACATTCCGTTCGCATATGGAGCAACTCCACCAGCGATTGCACGCGCTGAGTATTGAGCGCGAGCGATTGTTTACCATCTGCGATCAGTTGAACGAACAGGGACGCAGCCGCTTCGGTGTCGAACTTTCGACATGTATTCCAACAAATGATCCACCAACCGAGCAACTCGACGCCAGTATTGCTCGCATTGAAGCACAAATTGCCTCACTGGGAGCAATCAATTTTTCTGCACTCGAGCAATACCAAGAAGAACGTGCTCGACTTGATGAGCTCGAACGACAGTATCGTGACCTCCAAGCATCGGAAGCCAATCTACGCGATACTATCGCTGAAATCAACAACACCGCTAGCCAACAGTTTCTGCAGACATTCGAAGCAATCAGAATGCACTTCAAGGAGCTGTTCGCACTGTTGTTTCATGGCGATGGCGATGCTGACCTGGTCATGGATGGCAACGATCCGCTCGAAGCACGCATCAACATCATTGCTCGTCCTAAGGGCAAGCGACCATTGACGATCGAAATGCTATCTGGCGGTGAAAAAACACTCACGGCAATCGCTCTCCTATTTGCCATTTACATGGTCAAGCCGTCTCCATTTTGCATCCTCGACGAAGTAGATGCACCGCTCGACGATGCAAACATTGACCGCTACTTGCAGCTCGTGCGGCGATTCAGCGAGACTACCCAGTTTCTGCTTATCACACACAACAAGCGCACAATGGAAGCAGCCGATATACTCTATGGCGTCACAATGCAAGAGCCGGGCATTTCGAAAATTGTCTCTGTGCGACTAACCGATCCAGAAATTGTCTCACCATCAGACCAATAGCTATGTTCTCGCCAATCGGAGGTGTCTTCGCAATGTTGATACTCTCATCGCTGCTGGTGTTTCCATCAGCAGCACAGCCGAAAGACTCTCTTGTTGTCGTTCGCGATACATTCGAGCGTCCCTTCCCTATTGTCTGGCGTAGTATCAAGCAACTTATTGAGGAACAGCACTGCGGTATCGAAAGTGAAAAACAAAGCTTTGATGAACAAACGGAAATGTATCGTGGTAACATTCGTTCAGCGCCATGCGTCCTCGCATCCGGCGAAGATTCAACGTATGAAGTGCTCAAACGCTACGGACGTGTTCCTATCATTCGCGGCGGTGTGTGGACATCGGGACGCATTCAGTACAATTTCAACGTCAAGGATCTTCCCGGAAAAAAAGTTCAAGTAGTTCTCACCGCAGAATTGAGTGGATACGAAGCATACGTAACGCACCTATCGCATGCATGGAATGCCAACGGTATTCTCGAACGGCAGATGATGGAGCGCCTGCGGCAAATGCTTACCAAAGCAAAAGACGGCAGCAGCAGCCCTTAAGTCTTCTGCTTTTTCTTGTGTGCAGCGGGAAAGAGCACGTTGTTAAGAATCAGCCGGTAGCCAGGCGAATTCTTGTGGAGCGATAGATCGGTCGGAGGATCCCCCACGGCGTGTTGGTAGTCTTCGGGATCGTGTCCAGCATAGAAGGTGAATGTTCCTCGACCGAAATTGCCATGGATATATTTGGCAAAGTCCGTTCCTTCACGCTCGGCAAGGATGGTGACAGACTTTTTGATGAATTGCTTACGGAAGTACGTTGTTTGCCCTAAGAAGTTTTTGATGACGCTGACATGACATTGGGTGAGCATTGTTGGAACCGGGTCGTATTTAGCAGAAAATTCGAAAAGCGTAAAGTAGTCTGATGCCTGGTTCGGGATCAGAATCATGGGATCAACATCAACGTCGGAAAACTCGACGATTGCTGGATCGGTAATAACGTGAAAATTCTCGAATGCAAAACAGCGAGAAAAATCGAGTTTGCTTTGGCAGTCGGGGTCAACCGGCGTCCCATCGAAAAGTGCAGGTACAATATCCGTTGCATGAGCGGCTTGAGCGATGTCGTAGGTATCAGTTGCGGTACACATGGCGAACATGAATCCACCGGAAGCAACGAACTCACGGATTTTTTCGACAACGGCAAGCTTCAGCTCGCGAATGCTCCTAAAGCCAAGCTTTTGCGCTGTTGAGCGAAGCAGCTGTTCCTGCGCAATGTACCACGGAGCTGTCGCAAACGAATAGTAAAACTTGCCAATTTGACCCGTGAAGTCTTCGTGGTGCAAATGGAGCCAGTCATACCCTTCGAGTTTGCCGTGCAAGACCTCTTCATCCCATACCTTGTCGTATTTGATTTCGGCATACTCAAGTGCGAGGGTAACGGCATCATCCCACGGACGAAATCCCGGTGGTGCATACACAGCAATTTTTGGTGCTTTTTCCAGCCGAACAGCATCCATGTTATTGCTTTCACTTTGCACTTCGGCAAGAATGCTGGCAGCCGCTGCACCGTCGAGCACTTCAAAGGATACACCACGCACCCGACACTCCGCAGCAACTGCGTCGCTGTAATCGGCCATAAACGAGCCGCCGCGATAGTTGAGCAACCAATCTACAGGCTGTCCTCGCGTAAGTACCCAATAGGCGATGCCATAGGCTTTCAAATGATCCGATTGTGCACGCGCGTCCATTGGAATCAGAATCTTTTGTGTCCAGGCTCCAACAGTGACAAGCGAGGCGAGTAAAGCAACAAGCAGGAATTGCATGACCGATACCATAGTGAAAAAGAAGCCACACCACAAACGAGTGCTGGAACGGTTTATTTTCGCGCCGTCCACTGTGTAAAAGCAACGCCTCTATGCGTTACGTTATCATCGGAGTACTACATTGCACAATACTTTCGACAACGGCTGCTATTGCAGGTAGTGCTGATTCATCGTCAATTGCATACAACTGCGCCCTTATTACCGCACAGCGATGGCACGAAAAAACGTTTGGTGCTCTTGTGGCGATGGTCGCCCAACTGTTTATTGGCAAGCCATATGTAGCAGGCACGCTCGACACATCATCTGTCGAGCAATGCCGTTTCACTGCTGATGGTTTCGACTGTGTCACCCTTGTCGAAAGTGCATTGGCTCTGGCGCGTGTTGCAGAGCGTCGGGAGTGTACTTACGAACGTTTCCTACACGAACTCCAGCGGATTCGGTATCGTGGTGGCAAACTTGATGGCTATCTGTCGCGGTTGCACTACACCAGCGAGTGGATCAGTGACAACTACTCCAAAGGTATAGTCGAAAATATCACCGACCGAGTGGGAGGTCAGCCCATACGCAAGACACTCGATTTTATGAGCACTCACCCGCATTTGTATCGGCAATTGCGCGATAGCAGTGCGCTCGTTCCGCGGCTTGCATTGATCGAACGCCGCTTGTCGCGCCGTCCACTCTATATCGTACCAACAGCACGTATTACTGCGGCGTCGGCGAAAATCCAATCCGGCGATATTATCGCGATTGCGACCTCGAAGCCCGGTCTTGATTACACTCACGTCGGAATTGCACTCCGTTCACAAGGCAAGCTCGGACTGATTCATGCTTCATCGAAATCGGGCAAGGTTTTTTTCGAGCAGAGCTTGGAGGACTACGTTCGCAGTTATCCCAACGCAATTGGTATTACAGTTGCACGTCCGCTGGCGTCTCCCGTGACACCGTCACGCTAAATGCACTACAGGACACGCTCCACACGGATTGCAGGATCGATGGCACGGCGCAGTAGGCGCTCGATTCCCACACGCAGCGTCAGCGTTACTGCATCGCACCGCTGGCAGGCTCCACCAAGTCGAACGCGGACGATGTTGCCGACCAGCTCGACAAGTTCGAACGTCCCACCATGCAGTTCAACATACGGTACCACATCTCGCTGGAGAATTTGACGTAACGTCTCAAGATTGAACGCAGGAGGACTCATGTATAACCAGCTGACAAAACACGCTGCTAAATTGCACAGATTATGAACGAACGAATCGCACAACCAGCGTACGATATTCCCCTGTTGAACCAATCAGCGGAACGTATCGCTTGTGCGTGTCCTCAACAACCAACGATGTGCATTATTGCTGGCTCAGGGCTTGCTAATGCCTTCGAGCACGCAACAGTCATTGCTCGCATTCCCTATCATGAACTTCCGTGCTTACCGCAAGCAGGGATCGCAGGGCATCGAAACGAGGTACTCATCACTGATATCGGCGGAAATGTTACCGTCGTCTTCGCCGGTCGTTTTCATGTGTATGAGGGATATTCGCCATTGCTGATTACAATCCCGGTTGCACTGGCAGCACGCCTCGGTGTGCACGCTCTCATTGCTACAAATGCAGCCGGAGGATTGCATACTCGACTGCGCGTTGGCGATCTTGTCATTGCCGATAGTATCGTCAATATGACCTATCGCTCGTTGACATCCTCCGCACGCGGGAATGCAATTGAGCTATGCTCACCATGGAGATCACGAACAATCGAGCATGCAATCATACGAGGCCTTCCAATCCAGGAAGGCACATACGTTGCCGTCCATGGACCGAGCTATGAAACACTGGCTGAAGTGCGATTCTATCGCCGAGTCGGCGACACTATCGGAATGTCAACGGTGCATGAAATTGAAGCAGCTGCGCTCTTGGATTTGCAGCCGCTTGTGGTCAGCGTTGTCACAAACGTGTTGACCGACGTGCCGCGCCGACACCCACTGACACACCACGAAGTATTAGCTGCTTCTCAAGAATCTGGTTCGCGACTGCGGCAACTGATTGAAATTGCCATTACAACATTCGATGCACGATGAGCATAGATTGGATTGTGCTTGGACTGGGCAATCCCGGCACTGAGTATGCAGCCACGCGGCATAACATTGGCTATCGCGTAGCCGAAACATTCGTCGCACGACGTGGTGGCACGTTTTCCCCCGCTGAGGGTCCGTGGCTCGAAGCAACGGTTCGATATGCACGACAAGAATTTGCCGTCGCACTTCCGACAACGTACATGAATCGTTCGGGGATCGCAGCACGAAAGCTGCTTGCACGATATAGCACAGCGCCTGACCACCTCATTGCCATTGTTGACGAGTACAATTTTCCTGTCGGACGGATTCATTTGAAATTCGGTGGCTCTGATGGAGGACACAATGGCATCGCATCACTGATCGAGGAACTCGGCACAGATCGTTTTTGGCGGCTTCGCTGCGGGATCGGACGCGATTTTGGGCCCGGCGAACTGAGTGACTATGTGCTCTCACCCTTTCCTCCCGACGAGCATCCCCTTGTCGATGCAATGATTGCCAATGCTGTCGAGGCTCTTGAGCGTATTGCCAAATCAGGCATAGCCCGCGCAGCATCAGAAGTCAACGCTGCATCGAAGACACAGTTACACCAGCGAACGAGCAATACTCACGGCTTGCGTGGTACAACAGACGATGTATCGGGAATTGATGGCATCGGCTGAGGCACGAGCAACGGATCAGGCGACGGTGCAATTCCACCCGGTGGTGGAATCACACCGCTCGACGGAGGAACAGACGGCTGTTTGAATCCGGGTACTTGCACTCCCGGCACTGAGGATGGCGGTGCCTCTGGCGAAGGCTGTACTGCAGGACCTGACGGCGATTGCTCCTGCCCACCTTTCCACCATGGCGGTGGTGCTCCTTCGCGTTTGATCGTCGCAAATGCAACACTTCGTGAAATATCTTTAGCGTACTCGCTGGTCGGATAGTAGCGCACCAGCCGCGTGTAGTAATACAGGGCGCTGTCGTTATTATGAAGATCGTTTTCCCACGTCCATCCAATCAAGTAAAGTGCCCGTGGTGCATAAGGGGTGTTTGGATAGTGTTCGGCAACCTTACTGAGCTGGGAAAGAGCCAGACGGAAGTTCTGAGCGCGCCGTAGATGCTCACCGCTCGAGAGTAATTCTGCTGCAGTATCAGCAATCGCGTAATCGGTAAAACCAAGTCGCTGTTTGGCTTCGCGACCATAGTCAGTGAATGGATATTGCTCAAAAACGATCATCAAAAGTGAATCAGCAACACGCGGCTGACGAATCTCTTCCAATCGAGCGAGTGCGTAAAGGTATTGAGCACGTGCAGAATCACTCAGTGATGCCTCTTCAATGGCACTACGGTACCAGTACGCAGCACTATCGGAATTCCCAAGCTCCTGGTGTGTGCGACCGAGTTCGAACTGTGTGTATGCACGAACTCGACGTGTACTGTCGTCAGTTGACAATGCCATTTGGGTCAATTGCTGCAATTTTTGTACGCGAATGTTGAGCAGATCAAACAGTCGTTTTGCACCGTCAAACACTGGTGAACGCCGTACACGAGCTGTTGCGAAATACTTGATCGCCTTGTCATACTCTTTGGTACGGAAGTACTCCAGTCCTCGCTCGAAATTGGCAACTAAAATCGCATCGCTGGCTGTTGCTTGCTGTGTGCTAATTCGTTCGAGCGAATCTAACTCAGCAGTGCGTTGTGCCAGACGCAGCAGTTCCATTCTCGCACCGGTGATGTAGCCTGCCTTGACATAGTCATCGAAGCGACGTTGCGATTCCAGATCGTCAAGGAGCTTTTCTGCTTCTGCAAAACGCCCCCGGCGGGACAGTGATAGTGCGCGATAGTATCGGCACTCAAACAGACGGAGGTTATCAGGCGAATACTCTTCGACGATTGCGAGTTCACGCTCTGCAGCATCGTAGCGACCGAGGCGATACAGTAGCAATCCCATATCCACCTGCCAAATGGCACGCTGCGACTCATCGGGGCATTGTGCAACCGCTTGCCGATACGGTCGAACAGCACGGTCCAAATTCCCCTGCTCGATTGCCAGTTCTGCCTGCAATCGGAATGCCTCCGAAAGAACGTCATACCGAAGTCGCTCCCATGCGATGTCCACTGTTCGCGAGAGCATTTGCTCGGCCTTCGGCAGGTTACGCTGAATCAAGTAGTTCTTCGCCGACAGCAAATGCGCATCCGGTGAATAGCTGCTTTGAGGAAATTGGACAATGAGTTCTTGGCACTTGATGTTCGATGGTAACCACTCGCTGCGATAGAAGTATGCCATTGCCATCGCATAGAGGGTACCATCAACAAAGTCGCTTTGACCGTGCGTGGCAAGAATTTTTGACCCCTTGATAATGATAGAATCAACCTTTACACGGACCGGCTGAAGTTTGTTCGTTTTGATGACCAGTTGATCGAGGTATGCTGGCAGTGCACCTACAGCAGGCCGCTCAAGCACAATGTCAGGCTCGAGTGGCACGACAACGCGAGGCTTGGGAGGTTTGGCAAATTCATCGTGGTAACGGAACTCGTCGGTAATCTCTGTTTCGAGTCGCTTGATGTTGTAATAAGTGTTGAAGTACGTGGTCGTGTTGTCCCACAGGCGGCAACCCGCTAACAGCACGATTGCCAACAATAGCATAACTGATCGGTACACTTTACTCATCGTCGCCTTGGAAGTACGTGATAGCGCGCTGATCGAACGTTCCGCTTTGACGCTCGTTCCGCTGGCGGATTTCACGTTCAAGTTTATCAGCCAAATGGCGTGCGGCGTTATAGCCGTAGGTTCGCAGCAAGTAATTGAGCGCAATCACCTCGGCAATGACGGTAATGTTCTTACCAGGAAAGATTGGCAGCTTTACTGACGAAATCGGGATACCAAGGATTTCGACCGTTGAGTCATCTAATCCAACACGCTCATAATTGGCGTCAGCATCCCAATCCTCAAGTTCGACGACGATCTCTAAGCGTTTTTGGTATCGAATTGCGCGGATGCCAAACATTTGCCGGACGTCAATGATTCCAAGTCCGCGCACCTCCACCATGTGTTCAATAAGCGAGCTACCGGTACCCATCAGAATGGCGTCGCGCTTTCGCGTGAGAATAACGACGTCGTCCGCGACGAGTCGATGCCCACGTTCGACCAAGTCAAGCGCGATCTCGCTCTTGCCAATACCGCTGCGACCGACAAATAGAACACCGACTCCATACACATCAACGAGGGAGCCATGGACTACTACATGCGGCGCGAACTGATCGCCAAGAAACTCCGAGAGAATGTGTACCGTGCGTGTTGTTTCGTGTGCTGTCTGCAGTAAAGCTACATTGTACTCCGATGCCAGCTCACAGAGCTCTCGGTCGATCTCGTGACTATTGGTCAAGATAATCGCTGGCACTCTCCGCTCAACAATGCCACGAAAGGCGCGCACACGATCGCTTGTACCAAGCGAACGAAGGTAATACACTTCCGTATTCCCCATCACCTGGAGGCGATGGCTGGTGAATAGCTCCAGAAATCCTGCCAAAGCAAGTTGCGGACGATGGACATTTTCGTCGGTGATGAGATTCTCCCACCCGACAGTATCATTGAGCGCAACCAATTGCAGGGGCGCTTGCAGGAGCGTTCGCACCGCAACTGCGTCTTTTCGTATTGGCTGTAAGTCGGCAACGTTCATCGCTTGAGCCTAGCGTCGGACGACCGCAAACTTATCTATACGACGATCGGTCGCGACAACAGTTGTAGGAATTACACTCCGCGACGTGTAGGTTCCCAAATGAATTTGTGCAACTGTAGCTGCAACCGAACCGGCAGCTGGTCAGCAAGTATCCACTCGGCTAACTGATCGGGAGGCAACAGACCAAATGCGGGCGAAAACAGCACTGCAGCAACTCGATCCGTAACGCAATGACGCTCGATGAAGTGACAAGCCCACTGGTAATCTCTACGGCTTGCGATGACGAATTTGACTTCATCTTGCCGACGGAGGAGCTCAACGTTTTTTTCCCAATTCAGCGGCGACATTCGTGAGTCAGGACACTTGACATCAACAATACAGATCGCGCGATCATCAACATGCTCGATCGAAATATGCCCGCCGGTTTCGATTGCAACGGTATAGCCATGATCGCACAGCCATTGCACGAGACGAAATGTTCCCAACTGCTCCAGAGGCTCTCCGCCCGTTAACTCGACAAACTGTGAACCATATGTAGCCACGCGATCAAGTATTTCTGCGGCTGTCAGCGCCAAGTCAGGCGTGCGCCGATCGAGTGCATAAGGGGTGTCGCACCATGCGCAGCGAAGAGAGCACCCCTGTACCCGCACGAATACACACGGCATACCCGCACGTGTCCCTTCACCCTGAATCGAGTGGAAAATCTCGCTCAGGTATAGTGTGACTTGGGCTGGGTCGCTGGAGAGCGCAGCAATCGCCTCAGCAGTAGGCTGGAGAAATTTTGCCATCAACCAACAGCTTAGTAAGAAAGCAACTGCTCAATGGCACCCGCAATGCGTTCGGCTGTCGGGACGACCGCTGCCATCAATGCTTTGTTGTAGGGTATCGGCACATCGGGTGGTGCCAAGCGCATTACTGGAGCGTCAAGAAGCGAGAATGCTTCTTCGGTGATTGTTGCACTAATCTCCGCTCCGAAGCCACACGTGATGGTGTCTTCATGCACAATCAGGCAACGACCGGTTTTCGCAACCGATTCGAGCACCATTTCTTTGTCCCATGGACGAATTGTTCGCAAGTCTATGACTTCGATCGAGACGCGGAGCTGACGAACTGCCTCCAGCGATTGATACACCATGTCGCCCCATGTGACGATCGTCGCAGCAGTGCCCTCAAGCACACGGTATGCCTCCCCGAACGGTACAATGAAGTCATCACCTGGATAGGGTGTTCGCGCCGGTGCGGTATCAAGCAAGTTCCGATGTTCAAGAAACACAACCGGATCGTTTGCATACAGCGAGGATCGAAGCAGCCCTGCTGCATCACGCGCATTCGAGGGAAAGGCAACGATCCATCCAATCGTATGCGCGAAGATCGCTTCACCGGAGACACTGTGCCAGGGATCGCCTGTACGTTTGCTGTAACCGACAGGAATGCGCACAATAATCGGGGCAGCAAATTGATTATTTGTCCGCCAGCGAATAGTACCACAGTCGTTGAACTGCTCCATCGCCGGGTCAAGATATTTGCGAAACTGAATTTCGGGCACTGGGACAAGCCCAGCCAATGCCATCCCGACCGAGCGCCCGATGATACCTTCTTCCGACAGTGATGTATCGAAAACGCGATCGGAACCGAACTGCCGTTGCAGGTCCATCGTTGCACCATGTACCCCACCTTTTATGCCGACGTCTTCACCGAAAACCAACACGCGCCGATTACGCTCAAGTTCCGACGCAAGCGTACGACGCACAGCTTCGATGAAATTGACGCGATGCCCTTCCACGCTCGGCTTTAGTGTAAACGTTTGTCGTGGAGGTTCAACTGCCCACTGACCACCTACCTGCTGGATGGTCGAGCCATCGAAGAACACGTAACGTGTCACTGACGATGGATCCGGTTCTGGCTCAGCTAATGCCGCTTCGCAAGCGGAACGAACTTCATGTTCGACCGATTCAGCAAGTTCTTTCCACTGCTGAGCCGAGAGACTCCCGGCCCGTTGAAGAAAGTTTCGCAGGCGTGGAAGTGGATCGCGTTCTTCTTCGTCGGTACGTTCTTCAGCGGTTTTATACGATTGATTGTCTGCGCCAGAATGGCCACACAGACGTGGAACACGCGCACGAAGCAATACAGGTTTGCCTTTTGTACGTGCTGTTCGAATTGCTTCCTCGACAGTCTCTGCTGCGGCAGCAGGATCAGCACCATCGCAATCGAGAACAACAAGATTCCGGAACGATCGCAAATTATTGGCAATGTTACCACCAGGCGTTTGCAATTCCGATCGAACCGAGATACCAAACCCATTGTCCTCGATAACCATGACCAGCGGCAGTTTTAGTGTCGTGGCAACGGTGAGGGCTGACCAAAACCCGTTCGTAGCAACCGAACCATCACCGCCAAGCGCAACAGCGACAGCTCCTTCCCACTTTGACTCACCAAGCACCTGCACATAGTAGCGGATCGCTTGGGCCCATCCAGCGGCTGGTGTGTATTGCGCACCGACGTCCCCAGAGGCTGGCAGTACGGTCACGTTTCTGCGAGGCACCAAGTTGTGCACCACACCAATATCGCGCCCACCGTTACGACTGCCGCTTCGGGCAAGCGGACCGCTGAAGGCTTCCTGGTACGTCATCCCAGCGTGTAGCACAAACGGTCGTGAGCGATAGTATACTGTAGCTGCATCGTGGGGATGCACAAGTTGTTCAGCCACAAGTGCCTGAATCAACTCATGTCCCTTTGCGGAAAACTGATATGTGACCAGTCCTTTCGGCGCAAGTTCTCGCTCTTCGATCTCGTCAATGCGTCGTGATGCGAGAACAGTTCTTGCTATCGAGCGCCATGCCTCAGATGATAGTGCCATCAGTTGATTGTCAAATCGTTTGCAGGTTGCAAATTACGCCACATCCTCTCTGCGGTCGTGGGATTGATTATACGTTTCGTAGTTTCACATCGTCTCAATATTCAAAGGTTTCATCCATGATGAAACATGTTATTGCAGTCTTGCTCAGCGTCAGTGCGGTTGCTGTTCGTAGCCAATTCCTCGCGCCCTTCACTGCTGCCGAAGGCATGCAATCAGCAACACAGACAGCACAGCAAGCAGGAATAGTATCCGCAGGAATTGATGCGATTTATACCACCGGCGACACATCACTGTTAGCACAAGTTGGCGGTAGCCTTGGGGGGGCCTTGTCGCTTTCGTTCAACTTCGACCGTGGGACCAATACCGTGTGGCTGTATTCGGTGCGTGGTAAAACACAGAACAATCGCGACACGGCTATCATATATGCAGTCATCAAACTTGTGGCGTTCTATCAGGCATTTCCTATGTTCGGTGTGCCGGGATTAGGACAGCTCGAGCAAATGCGGGGTGAAGCAGCGCTTCCAGCAACGTTCATGAACAGTAATCTCATGGTGCGAAAACTTGCAGAGGACTCAACTTTTCGCGCATTTCGGCAAAATCATCCACGTGCAATCTTGCTCGGTGCGAGTTTAGCTTCGATTCGTCTATCTCCAACGAGTCAGCCAGCCCCTGTGTGGTCGGTTTTACTCGGCGGAGGCACACTCATAGAACCAACACCCCCGACTCTCAACTGTTTCGTCGAAGCAGGTGATACCAGTGGCACAGCACGCTGTTTTGAAGTACCCATCGCGTCGGTCACATCCGGGCAGGAGCAAGACTGGACGCTCTCTCCAACCCCAGCAACAGATGTCGTTAGCGTGCATGTGCCATTTGAAGAATTGCTCTATCCAGCAACGATCGAAATCCGTTCGCTTTGTGGAGATCTTGTAATGTCGCATGCGCTGACGACAATCAGTGCATCTAACGCGATATCCATTCCTGTTTCGTCTCTTCCCAGCGGAATGTATCTGCTGCGCTATCGCAGCAAACGAACTGTCCGTACGCTACCATTGTTTGTTTCACGGTAGCACCATGTGTTGAACTAATTCGAGCGTATCGGCATCCATGTATGACATCGTCCGAACAATCGACCCTGAGGTGTATGCGGTGCTCGTTGGTGAGTACGAACGTCAGCGTGATAAAATTGAGCTGATCGCATCAGAAAACTTCACATCACCTGCTGTTATGCAAGCGCAAGGGAGCGTGTTGACGAACAAGTATGCAGAAGGCTATCCAGGACGCCGCTACTATGGCGGTTGCCAGTGGGTTGATGTAGCAGAAACACTCGCAATCGAGCGCGCAAAAAAACTATTTAGTGCCGAGTATGCTAATGTGCAGCCACACAGTGGGTCGAGCGCGAATATGGCGGTGTACTTCACATACCTCCAACCCGGCGATACAGTTCTCGGCATGGACTTAGCACACGGTGGACACTTGACGCATGGCTCACCGGTAAACTTCTCGGGGCGGATGTACAGATTCGTTGCCTATGGTGTGCATCCTGACACAGGCCGGATTGACTACAACCAAGCCGAGCAGCTTGCACTCCAGCATCGTCCGAAGATGATCACCGTCGGGGCATCGGCGTATTCACGTGAGATTGACTTTGCAGCATTCCGACAAATTGCCAATCGCGTCGGTGCATTTTTGATGGCCGACATTGCACATCCTGCTGGTCTGATTGCCACAGGGCTGCTGCAATCACCAATACCGTACTGTGATGTTGTCACCTCGACAACACACAAAACCCTTCGCGGCCCTCGGGGGGGCTTGATTCTGCTCGGTAAAAATGCAGAAAATCCCTTTGGTCAGGTTGCCCCAAAAAGCGGCCGGCTCAAAAAAATGGGCGAGCTGATTGATTCCTGGGTAATGCCCGGTATTCAGGGTGGACCGCTGATGCACGTCATCGCTGCAAAAGCTGTGGCGTTTGGTGAGTGTTTGCAAGAGTCGTTTACGGAATATGCTAAACAAGTCGTTCGGAATGCAAAAGCACTTGCTGAAGCTCTTATGGAGCGGGGGTACACAATTGTCAGCGGTGGAACAGATAATCATCTCATGCTCGTTGATCTTCGTTCCAAAGGGATCACAGGCAAAGAAGCCGAAGAAGCTCTCGACCGCGCAGGAATCACATGTAACAAGAACGCAGTGCCGTTCGATACACAGCCACCTCTGGTAACCAGTGGAATTCGATTGGGTACACCAGCAATGACCACACGTGGCATGAAAGAACCAGAGATGCGTCAAATTGCCGAGTGGGTCGATCGTGCACTCCAAAATCGCTCTAATCCCGATGCACTTGAACATATCCGACTCAGTGTCCAAGACTTCTGCCGTGCATATCCACTGTACCCCGATCTTGAGCGGCAACCGGTTGAAGAAACGCTCGACCAGCTAAAAGAGCACGCAAGCCGCACGGCAAAAAGTGTCGTCGAGAATGTCAGCACAGTCTTGGCAACGGTCAGCGAGCAGCTCAAAAAAGTTTCTCAACGACTGTAGGTACCACCATGGACTATTTTGATGCCTACGAGGAAATCTATACCCGAATTGAGCGCTATATGCTCGAGCATGGGACGCTCCCGCATGCGCTGGTTGTATCGCCATCGTTGTATCAGTGGCTCTGCGATTGCCGCAAAGAATCAGTCGAACAGCCTCATACCGACGATCTGATGTGGTTCGAGACCCCGCATGGGAAAATACGTCTTGTTATAGACGAACGGCTGGACCCCTACGAAATTCTCACCGAATGATGCGCTTAGCGACTGCAATACCGAGCGGCGCAGAATCAGGAAAAACTGCAGTGTACTCGACGCACTCGTACTGATGTGGAGGAAGATCTCTACACCAGGCGATAACTGCCGCGGCTTCTTCTGCCCCACCTTCATGCCCACGATATGAAACAATCGTCATCGCACCACCTTCGGCAAGAACGCTGAGTGCTCTTCCAAGCGACGGGATCGTTGTTTCCAGGCGCGTGCGAATAGACTTATCACCACCAGGTAGATAGCCCAAGTTGTACATAATGGCGCGGAATTGGCTGACACCTTCTGCCGTAGCGATTCTGTCGATATGCTCATGAGATTCCACATAAAGCCGAATACAATCGCCGACTCCATGTGATTGCGCATTGGCGCGTGCACTCGCAACAGCATGCTCCTGAATATCACACCCAATGACACGACCGGTAGGTCCGACACACTGTGCCATCATTACAAGATCATTGCCATGCCCGACTGTTGCATCCAATGCACAGTCACCAGGACGTAGCACACCGCTGATGACCCAATGTGACCACTCGACAATAGATGGAAGAATCATTGCATGCAATTAATAGAACACAAACAAAAATATTATCGGAAGATCACCGGGTAAATCTTGCTTGGTCAGTAAAACGGGCAACATCCCACTTATCAAGGCAATTGCAGCCCCTGACGATGCATGTAGTGAGCAGATCCGCAAGTCGCGGAGCCAACAGTAAACCACGCGAACCAAGACCATTGAATACCCACATCCCCTTCTGCACAGGATGCTCACCAATAATCGGCCGCAAATCAGCAGTGATCGGACGAACTCCTGCCCAAGCACTACTGACCTGGAACTCGCAGTGTAAGAATGCCGACAGTTGCCTACAGAGATGTGCCGTGGTGTCTTCGGTCACAACCGGTTCGAGTAATGACCAATCGTAGGTAGAACCAAATGTAAACTGATTGCCTTCGATAATGAGACTTTTGCCTGCAACACTGAGCCAGATTGGTTCTGTCGTGATGCGCGTGGGAAATATTCCCCGAATGCGCTGCCCACGGGCAAACATTCGCGGTACCCAGTCGAACCATCGGTTTGATGCAAGCCACGCACCGTCGCAGAAAACAACATGACGACAGCTGATACCACCAACTTCATACCCGCCACAGAAGGGCACTATATCGCATTCTCCAATTGTACGCTGCAAGTAAGTCGCGTTCATTGCACTGCGGAGTTGATCTGCGATCGCGTCGAGCACTCTTGCAGCACAGACGCGCGCAGCTCGGCGTATCTCGACCGTCGCTTGTGGCGGCTGCAGGTATGAAGCGATGCTATCGGGAAGTGTTGCCTCATGTGCTTGATCTGATTCGATAGCGAGCCGGCGTTTGCGCTGCCAAAATCGTAATTCATCGTCTCGATACAGTAGTCGGTAGCATGCAACTGGTTCGATGGCATCATAGGCGCCGTAAAAATTCCATGCAGCACTCCACCATTGCTGCCACTGCTCGATGACCCCAAACCGTAAACCTGCCATGGTCGAGATTGCTCCTGCCCCGCGCGTAACTGCGGTGCGTTGTGGAGACTCGAACACAGCAATGCTGACGCCTTGCTCAAGCAACCTGCGAGCGAGTGTTGCGCCAGCGATACCGAAACCGATGATCACGACATCAGCCGATCGTGACATGGAGAGTTGATATTGGTACAACCGCGCTGCAATATATTTGCGCACAATGAAGACAGCACATTTACTTGCACTGCTCTGCATCGCGGCGTTAGCTGCACGTGCAGCCGAGGTTGCGGTCGAGTATCTCAGCGCCCGCAGTGATGGTCGTTCGATCACCGTGGAGTGGAAGGCAGTCACCGAACGCGATGTATTTCGATATGACATTGAACGTTCGACAGACAACCGTACGTGGGTATTGATTGCATCGCTCGATCCAAAGGGCAGTGGCACAGTCTATCGGTACGTTGACAGTGAGGTACTTGGCAAAGGCTCAGGTGATCCCTCTGCCGCGGGGCGTGTGTACTACTACCGTTTGCGTATCGTCGGAACCGATAATTCGGCCACACACACCTCTTCGACCGCCGTCACACACAACTTGAGCACCGTGCGCCGTACGTGGGGAATGATCAAGGAAATGTTCAAGTAGTCCAGCACAACGTGATTGATCGCTGGCTCCATCTTGGTATCGCGTGCATGATCCTTTTTGATGCGGTACTCGTGGCTGCTGACGAAATTCCTCATTATTCCTGTCTCGATCGGGTCCGAAGTAAAGCCCTACACGTGCAAAGTCGCATTCGTCCACGCATGCAATTTTCGGTGCCATCTCCTTCGGGCAAGTTCCTTGTCCACTACGACACACTTGGCATCAATGCTGTAGCAAGTGGCGACCGCGATGGCAATGGGATTCCTGATTACGTAGACTCTGCAGCCTACTTCATGGATTCCGCCTATCGGTTTGCAATTGACACGCTCGGCTACCGCGAGCCACCGCGAGACTACGTGGACACTTCGTCGTGGGATGTCTATCTTGTTCAATTGGGGCGTGTACCAGGTTTCTTTTTCGATGACCGGGATCTCGGTCAGTTCGGTTGGTACGGTGCAACATTTGCCGAAGATTTAATTCCTCTTCCGTGCGGAGGATATGCCTCGACAGGCTTTATTTTTCTCGACAACGACTACAGCAGTCGCGATTCAATAGGAGCCACAACCAAACGGCGCACGTATCTCGACACTGGCACTGTTGCGTTGGCAATCACGTGCTATCATGAGTTTCATCACTTGGTGCAGTACGGCTACTTTTATGGAGAAAGTCCCACATTCTACGAGATGACGAGTGTATGGATTGAGCAGCGTGCTTTCCCAGAGATTCACAACTACGTGCAATATATCCGTCGCCTCTTTAGCAATCCGACACTTTACTGTCTCTCATGCGATCGGAGTATCGAAGGAAGCTATGGTTATTCAATCGCGATACGATTCCTGGCACTCCAGCTCGGCGATGATATTGTTCGCTCATGGTGGGATGGCATTGGTCGCTGCACCGCTGCACCGATTTCGCTCGACAGCGTCGTATCAGCACGCGGCAGACGATTTGAGGATCTCTGGTGTCAACTGCTGCCATGGCTATACTGGACGGGCTCGCGTGCAAAACATGGCTACTACAGCGACGCTGCAATCTTGCCAGAGCTGCAAACAGACAATAGCAGTGATGATTGGCAGTACACTGATCCCTCATGGATACGGACGATTTCGCTCTACCCGCTGCAATTCAAACTTCTCCGCGCAGTGCTACCAGCCGATCAGGCACGCTTGACACCAGATACTGTTGACTTCGTCGTCACCAACCCATCAGCTCGACAGCTTGCTACCGATCCTCGCACAAGTATCGACTACACAGTGGGCATTGCTCGAACACCCCCTGGCGACCGCTTGGGCAATTCACACTACTATTGCACACGCCGAACCGAAACAAATTGCGATATACTCACGTTCCGTGGTGGATTGGAGACAACCACCCAACAAATCCCGACACCCAACCCTATCATTCGTTCCCGCAACCGAGAACTCACTCTTCCTGTTCCTTCATCGGCGCGCGCTGGCAGTAGCGTTACCATTCAGTTCCTCACAACCGAGGGGATTGAAGTCTATCGTACCACCGCAACAGTCGATGTACGCATCAATAACCGCCGCAGCGTGACGATTTTAACGGATGACGGACAATTTCCGCGTCAGGGCGTGTTTATCGCTATCGTGCGCGCTGGCGATGACCACCTTGTGACGAAAATTGCTGTGCTGCCATGATTACGTTATCTCTCGACAGAATTGGACATCGATACGGGCACACGGAGGTATTTCGTAACATCACACTGTCAATCGAGCGCGGAACAATACTTGGATGCATCGGGCAAAACGGCAGTGGTAAATCTACCCTGTTGCGCATCATTGCAGGCTTGCTTTTCCCAACATTTGGACGGGTAACACTCACATATGATAAACAATCTTCGAGTAATCCCTCGTGGCTGCGCAGCAAAAGCGGCTATTGCGCTCCACCAATTACGTTATATGAAGAATTGACCATTGCCGAGCAACTTGCCTTCCACTGTGCGTGCCGGTCACTTCCCGTTACAAGCGATCGCATCGAAACCATGCTCGATGAGTCAGGACTTGCACGATACAGAAAAACACGAATCGGAGAGCTATCATCCGGCATAGGACAACGACTCAAGCTGCTACTTGCATTTGTTGGTAATCCACCACTTATCATTCTCGATGAACCGAGTACCAATCTCGATACTGCTGGCATTGAAACACTCCACACATGGATTGTGCACAGCGCCAGTTCGGCGATTATTATTATCGCCACAAATATCTCAACAGAGTTAGCGTGGTGCACTCACATGTTTGATGTCGAGCGCGGTCGATTTTCCCACGTCGTGATGAGTGATTGGGCACGTGCTGACCATGAATGATAAGTGACCGCATCCTGCCGTGCAGCTTGCCCAAGCCGCTGTCGAAGTTCAGCATTGTCCGCAAGCATAAGAATGGCATTTGCCAGCGACACTGCATCGCCAGGCTTACACCACATCCCCGTTTGACCATCGCCAATAACCTCCGCTACCTGGCCAAGAGGAGTAGCGACAATCGCTTTCCCCATCGCCATATATTCGAATAGCTTTGTCGGTGAACCAAAGAATTCGCTCCCATCAGGATTAGGCAATGTTGGAACTGCTAAGATGTCGCATTCCGCCAAATAAGCTGGTACGCACTGGTGTGGTATGCGACCGACGAAAGCGACAGATTGAGCAATGCCCCCACGATGGACAATCTCGACAACCCTGCCCAACATACCACCATCACCAACAAACACTCCACGCACTTGTGGTTGCCTCTCGATTGCGAGTACCAGAGCTTCGGCTAACACATCAGCGCCATGCCATGCGTCGAAAGTACCGACAAAACCTACCACGACAGCGTCGTGCCACCCTCGCTGCTGTCGCACACCGTATGGCATAACATCAGGTGAAAATCGGTCAGTATTCACACCGTTAGGGATCACCACAACACGGGCAGGGTTAGCGCCTGCCTCGATAGCCATCTGCCGCATTGGCTCAGAAACGACCGTCACAAGGTCAGCACAACCGAGTGCGATACGTTCAGCAATGCCGAGCAAGCCCGGCATATATGTTTTGCTCCAGTGGGTTTTCATCCATACTTCTGAGCCGTCGAATTGAAGGATGTATGGCACGCCATATCGCCGGAGAATCATCGCACCAGTGATATTGTGGCTACTGTGCCGCTGATAGATAACATCCGGATTGAACTGTTCGAGCACCGGTACAATGCGCCGAACAACTCGCCCATTGTGCGCTATACTGAATACTTCAGGTAAGTTCATCATGAGTCGGCTATACGGAATGGTATGCACCGGCACAGAATCATGTTCAGGGGCGGGACAGCTTGTAACGACTTCTACCTCAATACCACATGCTGTCAATCCCTCTACGATGCCTCGTTGCATCGTGAATGAACCACCATCGGTAGTTGCACCGTAAAAATCCGTGCGGAGGTAGAGTAATCTCATCGGCATACCGAACGATACCGCAACAACCGTAACCACCCCACCAGAATCGCTGCAAGACTGACAACCACCTCGAGCGCAAAAAGTGGCAATTCGACGGCCAGCAGACGTGACCAGCTAAAACAATCCGTGACTCCGCCTTCATCGGCAAACATCAGCCGCGATGAGCTTGCCACCGCAGCATAGAGCTTCCATATTGTGCGGAAGCGTTGAAAGGGAATGCTCTTAGTAGCAATAATAATTGTGCTGCTCCGCATGGAACGAAGCAGCTGAATCGCACGCTGCGGATTGGACACAATAAAATCATGGACCGGTACAATCTGAGCAGCAGTAACACCACCAAGAGCAGCAAGAACTCGCTCGACACTACCGGACAGATGCACCAGCGCTACGTTCTGCAATGGTTGCAATCGCTTATACGTCATCGCGCGTGACTTTCGATGGAGGATGCAAAGTTATGACCAAGCATTTACAGCCGGCGCTTCCTCAGCGGCATCTTTACAAACTGCTTGACCGCGTTCTGGGCACAATGTTCGATAGCGAAGAACAGCTTCTGAAAACCTTGGTACGGGACTTGGTCGAACGTGAAGAGTTTGCTGTTATTGGTGCTCGCTTGTGGAAGCTCATCCCCGAACGCAACGCCTACCGCCTATTGTACCAGTATGGTGATGTGCAACACATCCCCGACAGCTACGAGCTGGACATTTCCGAACAACCGACATTTGGAGCATTAGCAGAACGACGCACAGTGACTGACGTCGAAACTGATGCAATACTTCGAGAACGTGGTATTCGAATTTATTCGGCAACAGGGGTCGGACGTTTGGTCAAGGTTAGAGGACAGAAGTTTTACGAGTATGTCATTGCAATCAATGCACCGGTTGTCGGGGACGAGCTGGCTTCGATGCTTGCGATTATCGGGAGTGCTGCATCGTCGGCATTGCAGAATTTGCGTCACCGTCGCGAGCGTGAGCAGCTCGCACGCGACCTCGATCGTGCCTCGGAAATCCAGCGATCGCTTCTGCCCGATCATACGGTTGAGTTTCTCGACTATATCGCTTATGGTATCTCCGTCCCCGATAGTGTCGTCGGAGGTGATTATTTCGACTACCTTCGCCCAACTGATATGGAGGAAGAACAGCGTTTGAGTATTGTTGTCAGCGACGCAGCGAGCAAAGGCTTACCTGCAGCTGTGCAAGCGCTATTTGTTTCTGGTGCACTGCGAATGGGTATAACATACCACACGAAGATTTCTTCGCTCATTAGCAGACTCAATACGTTGGTGTACGAGACATTTCCGAACGAGCGATTTGTGACGCTTTTTTACTGTGAGATCACTCCGTCAGCAAGCGGTCTTGTCCTCTACACAAATGCAGGACACTGTCCGGCACTGCACTACCAAGCTACAGAGGGACGCATCAATGTGCTCGAACCAACAGGACCGATTCTCGGCATTGCACCACACCAGCACTTTTCGGTCGAAAACATCAACATGCAATACGGAGACATTCTGCTTATTGTTACCGACGGTATTCTGGAAGCCCAAACTCCCGAAGGGCAACTGTATGGTGTGCAGCGTTTGGAAGAACACCTGCGCAACGCTGCATCAGAGCAGCCACACACAATTGCGATGCGAATCTTGGAAGACGTTCAGCATTTCAGTGCCGGAGCGCAATACTCCGACGATCGAACAATCGTTGTGCTCAAGCGTATCGCTCCTCAGGTGGTGTAGAATTCTGTGATCGCTTCGACGACGGCGGTAATTTCCTCGCGGTGTAGTTCGGCAAACATTGGCAATGCCAGAACGCGGGCACACGCATCCTCAGCAATGGGAAAATCTTCTGCACAGTAGCCGAGCCAGCGGAAGCACTCTTGGCGATGAAAGGGCACAGGATAATACACTTCTGTTCCAATACCACGCGCTCCGAGCCACGAGCGCAAGCGATCCCGATCCCGAACAAGCACAACAAACTGATGGTAAATGTGCGTGTAGGGAATGTTTGGATACCGTTCATCGAGTAATTCCATAGCTTGCCCCACCAAACCGCGATCGCAGAACAATCGGCGATAAAGAGTCGCATGCTCTCGTCGTGCTGCGTTCCATTGGTCGAGATACGCAAGTTTGACATTGAGTACTGCTGCCTGGAACTCGTCGATGCGGAAGTTGCCCCCAACCACTGAGTGATAGTAGCGCGGCTCCATACCGTGATTGCGCATAATGCGGATGCGATGCGCAATCTCGTCGTCGTTGGTAACGACTAAACCTGCGTCCCCGAATGCACCCAAGTTTTTTGTCGGGTAGAACGAATAGCACCCCACGTGCCCAATCGTACCGAGTCGCCGTCCATCACGGTGGTATGCTCCCAGCGCTTGCGCAGCATCCTCGATAATTGGGATGCCGGCTTCGTTCGCCAGAGTCAGCAATTCGTCCATCGCCGCTCCTTGACCGTAGAGATGCACAGGGATAATTGCGCGTGTTCGCGGTGTAATCGCTTTCCGTGTCGCTGCAACATCAAGGGTTAAGGTTCGTGGTTCGACGTCCACAAAGACCGGTTTTGCATGCACGCGCGCGACAACTCCTGCAGTAGCAAAAAACGAGAACGTTGGAACGATCACCTCATCACGGGGACCAATCCCAAGCGCCATCAGCGATACAAGCAATGCATCGGTACCACTGGATACAGCAATTGCGTGGCGTACGCTGAGATACTCCGCAAGCGATTGTTCGAGTCGGTCGGTTTCGGGTCCAAGCACAAAGCGCTGACTCCGTGCAACATTCAAAAGACGTTCTTCAATAGCAGCACCGATCGTAGTATATTGGCGATGGAGGTCAAGCAGGGGAATCATTGTGTGTGTAATCGTAGTTGAGTCACAAAACTACGTCCATCTAAGCAGCTATAATGATTGGTAAATTGCACATGCTATGCAAGCAGTTGTCGTGCTTTGTGTCTGCACATTAGTTTTCACTATTGGCTGCGACCACGCTGAAGCGCCGCAGGATGTCGTGGTGTCGGAGTATCCAGTGCCTTCTGGTTTTCCACCGATTTCTACGCCGCGGGATAATCTTATCACCGACGCCAAGATTTCGTTGGGACGATTGCTTTTTTACGATGCACAGCTATCGCGCGATGGTGATCTATCCTGCTCAAGCTGTCATCAGCAGGCACGAGCATTTTCCGACACGATTTCCGTCAGCCGCGGTACACAAAGCGAAATTGGCTTACGGAACGCACCACCGATTATCAACGCTGCATACTCGCGATCGTGGTTTTGGGATGGGCGCGCCCGATCGCTCGAAGAGCAGATCATCGGTGCTCTCACATCGCCAATCGAAATGGCTTCAGATACCGCACTGATCGCCGAGCGACTGAGCCAATCACCGAACTACCGCAATGCGTTCACTCAGGCATTTGGCACATCACCTTCCGCGCGTGATGCAGTACGAGCAATTGCAACGTTTTGCCGTGTGTTGCTCTCGGGCAATTCCCGATTCGATCGCTACAGTCGCGGCGATTCCTCTGCCCTCTCAGACGCAGAAAAACGTGGGATGGCGCTCTTTTTCAGTGCGCGCACCCATTGCAGTGAATGCCACGGAGGTGTGTTTTTCAGCGACTTTGATTTCCATAGTATCGGTATTCACTCGCACTACTACGACCGCGGACGTTATTACGTTACGGGGAACGAACACGACATTGGTAAATTCAAAACACCTACCTTGCGGAACATCGCGCTGACAGCGCCCTACATGAACGATGGTACACTTACGACACTCGACCAGGTGCTGCAACACTATAATAGCGGGGGCAAACCGTTCATCAATAAAGATCCACGCATCCGCCCGCTTGGGCTGACTAGTGCTGAACTTGACGACCTACGCGCATTTTTGCACACATTGACAGATTCAATGTTCATCACTAATCCGATCCTGGCAAAACCATAGCCAATTCGCTCATGACAGTAAAAAACGTGATCTTCTGGATAGTGTTCATCGCCGCAGCGTCCGTCTTTGCTCGAAGTGTGTGGAAGCTGCGGCAGTACTTGTCATTTGCGCGTCCGGACAGTCGCTTTGACCGACTCGGCATGCGATTGAAGCAGATGTTCACGGTGGGATTGCTTCAGACGAAAATTCTTCGAGATCGTGGAGCTGGTCTTGTTCATGTAGTGATCTTCTGGGGATTTATTGTGTTGCTATCTGCTGCGGCTGAGGCAGTCTTAGAGGGATTGCATCCAGCACTCAATCTCAATTGGCTCGGTCCGATCTACTCGCTCTCTACAATCGCTGCGGATGTGTTTTGTGCGTTTATCGTCGTCGCAACGATCGTTGCGCTTGTGCGTCGGTATGTTGTCAAAGTTCCTCGGCTGCAGCTTACCGATGATCGCATCGAAGCAGCAGTAATTCTGCTGACCATATTCGCAATTGTAACATCGCTGTTGCTCCTCAATGCAGCACGTATTCGGCTTGGCACCGACTATTCATGGGCAGTACGACCAATTGCATCGCTCCTTGCACCGATTTTACCACTCGGCGAGATTGCGCACGAAGTGTTTTGGTGGGTACACATTGTGCTCATCTTAGCATTTACCAACTACCTGCCGTACTCCAAACACCTCCATGTGCTCTCCTCGTTACCCAACGTATTTTTCTCACAGCTTGAATTTCCGCGAGAACTACCTACCGTTGACTTTACAAGCGAGAACGTCGAAAAATTCGGTGCTCGCGATATTGAGGACTTTTCATGGAAAACCCTGCTCGACGGCTACACCTGCACTCATTGTGGTCGCTGTACGAGTGTGTGTCCCGCCAACACAACCGGAAAGGTGCTCGACCCACGTGGGATCATCATTGCCATTCATCAACGGACGATGGACAAAGGACCGCTTCTCCTCAAGCTTCGAGATTGGGCAGACAACGCATCCCGTGCCGATCGTCGGGAGGCAGCACGTGCGATTCTCCGCGGTAAACGCTCAGACGAAATGAATGAACTGGAGCGACAGGTATTCGAAACAGTATTCACTGAGCATGAGCGTACTATATGGGATCGCCGACTTATCGGAGACTACATTTCGCCGGATGCACTATGGGCATGCACTACTTGTGGTGCTTGTATGCAAGAGTGTCCTGTCAACATTGAACATGTACCCGCAATCGTTGCGATGCGTCAATCGCTGGTGATGATGGATGCATCGTTCAACGAAGAAGCATCACTTCTGCCGAACGTGTATTCGAACCTTGAAACAAATGCGGTCCCATGGGGTGGTATGTCACATAGCGACCGTGCTGCATGGGCTGAAGGATTAGGTATCAAGACCGCCGCAGAAGACAGTACGATGGAAGTGCTTTTCTGGGTCGGCTGTGCAGGGAGTTATGACGAGCGCGCTAAGCGAATTAGCCGTGCCGTAGCTGAGCTATTGCAATATGCGGGAGTAGAATTCCGCATACTTGGCACCGAAGAGTGCTGCACAGGGGATCCAGCTCGTCGCACAGGGAACGAGTATCTCGCCGACATGTTGACACAACAAAACATCGAGACACTCAACCGATACAGTGTACAAACAATCCTCACGATTTGCCCCCACTGCTACAACACTTTGGCCAATGATTATCCGCGCTTTGGCGGCACATACCGAGTGCTGCATCACACACAATTTCTGCAGCAATTGATTGAGGAAGGACGCCTCCGCATTGACCGATCAACGCTATCACACGAAACGGTCGCCTATCACGATTCGTGTTACTTAGGACGCTATAACAGTGAGTACGAAGCACCACGAGCACTGCTTGAGAACGTGCCCGGATTGGAGATCATCGAGGTCGAGCGTTCGCGAGATCGCGGTTTTTGTTGCGGTGCTGGCGGCGGTCGCATGTTCATGGAAGAGCACGTCGGCGAAAAAGTCAATCATAACCGCACGCGCGAATTGCTCTCAACTGGCGCAACAACACTTGCAGCCAATTGCCCATTCTGTATGACAATGCTCACTGATGGTGTCAAGGCTGCTGACCGATCCGATAGCGTCAGCGTTCGTGATGTCAGCGAAATCCTCCGCGATGCGATTGCCAATGGTTCAGCGTGAGCGCGCGTACCTGCCTTGCTCGATTGTCGTGACGGTTGTTGTAGCTGCCATGGGGGTAGTCGGCAGTAGCTGCAAACACCGCTCGACGCCAGACCCTTCGCAACTTCGTCCTGCAGCCGACAATCGCTGGTATGGCGGCACATACCGTGTCAATGAAACCGGAGAGTTACGCTCGCTCGATCCTGTCGCAATCAACGATGTCACGAGCGCGCATATTTCGGAAAATATCTACGACCAGCTACTCTATTTCGACGCCAATCTCAATCTTACCTGCGAGCTTGCCGAACGATGGGAGGTATCGCCTGACGGACGCTTGTACACGTACTTTTTGCGACGTGGAGTATATTTTCATGACGACCCATGCTTCCCAGGAGGAAAGGGGCGCGAACTGACAGCAGAAGATGTTGCATACTCTCTTACCCGATGCTGTGATGCCCGAACAGGCACGCTTTCGGCAGATTATTTCCGGGGCAAAGTTATCGGTGCTGAAGAGTATTACATCGCCACAAGCCAGGCAGCAGCACGTGGGATAGAGCCTTCGGTTCGATCTGTTCGCGGATTTCATGTGCTTGACCGTTATACGTTTCGCATCGAGTTACTCGAGCCATTCGGACCCTTTGAATACTACGTAGCAATGAATTTCACAGGTATCCATCCTCGCGAAGCAGTCGAATACTATGGCAAAGACTTCTTCCAGCATCCAGTCGGAACAGGACCATTCACGTTTGTAGAATGGACTCCCGATCGAGAATGTCTGCTGGTGCGAAATAACCGTTACTGGAAGCACGATTCCGCAGGTAATCGGCTTCCCTACCTCGACACTCTGCGCTTTACCTTCATCAAAGATGACAAAGTTCAATTCCTCGAATTCACTGAAGGCAATCTCGACGAGTGCTACCGTATCCCGTCAGAATTCTTTCTCCTGGTCGTGGACGAACACAAACATTTACGTCCATCTTTTCAACGATTTCAACTTCTGCGCGTACCAGCACTCTCGACACAATACTATGGCATGCTGACGACAGCCGAACCGTTCCGTGACCGGCGAGTGCGGCAGGCATTTTGCTACGCAGTTGACCGCGAACGAATTTTGCGATATGTTCTCAAAGGTCAAGGTGGCGAACCAGCCCACCATGGGCTTGTTCCATCTGCTATGCCGGATTATCCTGCCTGGTCGGTTACCGGATACCATTTCAACCCGACGAAAGCACGACAACTGCTGGCAGACGCCGGGTATCCAATGGGACATAACTTTCCTTCTATCGAGCTGCAACTCAATAGTGGCGGCGGGCGCAATCTGCTGATTGCTGAAGCAGTGCAATCAGAGCTGGCGGAGGTACTCGGCATTCGTGTCGGCTTGAAGTTGGTCGAATTTGCACGGCATCTCGATGAAATTGACCACGGACGCGCGCCATTTTATCGCCTCGGTTGGATTGCCGACTATCCTGACCCCGAATCATTTCTCAACCTCTTCTACGGCAAGCTTGTCCCTTCCGATAGCACTGCACCGTCACCCCTCAATAGCACACGTTATCGCAATAAGCTCTACGACGAAGTATTTGAGGCTGCGCGACGAGTGCTCGATCGCCAGCAACGTAATCAACTGTTCGCCAGAGCCGAACAAATCGCCATTGCTGATGCGCCAATACTTCTCCTGTTCTACGACGAAGATTACCGCTTACTGCAGCCGTATGTGCGAGGTTATCGCAACAATGCTATGGACAGACGGCAATATGTGTACGTTTGGTTCGATCCTGCAGCCACCGCTCGCTAAGTAAATATCGTAATGAGCGCAAGGATCAGCGCGACTCCCCCAAGAACGAGAGAAATCCACACCGACAGTGACATCCGCCGCTCGAGTGCATCAGCACGGCGAATCATTTCCTTGGCACGTGCATTAGCACGCGCCAAGTCTTTGGCCAAATCATTGTTGCCAAATAGCCGCGCCAACGCTCGTTCGATATGATCATCAACACGTACGCTGTACTCAGACAGCTTTTCATCGAAACGACGTTCGGCATCTTCGAGCATCGAAATGATGTATTTATTCGTCTCATCAAGAATGTAGCGTGTCTCAGGAATTTTCTTTTTGTACCGTGCAAGATCCTCACTCAGATCAGCTATTTCTTTTTTGAAGAACTCTTGCATGGCGTAGATGTGCGAATCGAGCGTTCCCACATCACCTTCGATCGCGCGGAGTTTTGCTGCAATATAGTCTTCGAGCTTGGCAAAACGGTCGCTTGTTGCTGTTTCGACCATATGCCGGATTGTCATGAGGACAGCGTCAAGTTCGAGAGTTCGCTTGGCAAAACGCTCTTCAAGGACGACAAGATTATCGCGCAAGCGCTCAATGTCCGAAAGCTGTTGATGTATCTGCTCGATGTGCGCAAATTGCGAGCGGAAATGTTCGATAGATTCTTCAACGCTACGGCACAGCGATTGCTGCAAATCTTCTGTCGAATGCTTGAGCCGATCGAAGTCCTGGTAAGCTGTCGCACGGAGACGATCTAACTCGTACGCTTTGCGGAGAAGCGTCTCATAGACACTCCTATACTGCTCAGCTTGCCGGCGAACGGTGTCGAACAACTCAAGCAGGCTCTCACTTACGGAGGCACGGACGGACTGTTGTTGCATTGCTGAACCACGATAAAAAATTCGTTGAATGCGTTATGGAGATCCCACAGCAGCTCGCATTCCACTTCAGGAAGAACAATCGGACTACGATCGAGTAAGATGCCGAGCATTTGTTTGCGAAACTCTATATCACTGGAAAAACGATCGAGCATATTCGTCTGCAAAAAGTCGTAGAGTGCTCCTGCCTCTGCCAATTGCTCGTAGTATGTGATGGGATCAACTGCCGGTTGTTGTGTAGAAACCGGCACGCGACCAGGTGTTTGGCTCACATGTAGCATGGCTCCAACCGAAGGCACCAATAGTTACTGCACATAGTATCGGCGAATCGCTTTCATGACTTGAACACACATCTGCCACTAAGACATGCCACCCCCTCAGCACAGTACGACATTGGATAGACACAGCCGTCGCTGTAGTTTCGTCTTGAACTCTCGATACTCAGAGTGAGAACAGACAATGAAGCTCAGCTTTTGGCGAAAGACCAAAGAGCCATCCACCCCGATCGGCACCGACCCTGATGCTGATATCGAGGTACTTATTAGCGAGTGCCGAAAGAATCTTCCTCGCTGTGACGAGGCAATGATTCGCAAGGCATTTCAGTTCTGCGTCCAAGCACATAAGAACGATCTGCGTGAATCAGGCGAGCCATACTACACACACCCTCTCGAAGTCGCCCGTATTATCGTCAATGAAATTCCGCTCGATGATGTTAGCGTGTGTGCAGCACTTCTCCACGATGTTGTCGAGGACACAACCTATTCACTCGAAGACATTCGCGCTGAATTCGGTAGCACTGTTGCAGAGATCGTTGACGGCGCCACCAAGATCAGTGGCATTTTTCGTAGCACTGAGATCCGCCAAGCCGAAAACTATCGGAAGCTCCTATTAGCACTGGTCAAAGATGTGCGCGTTATCTTGATCAAGTTTGCCGACCGACTTCACAACATGCGAACGCTTGGCGCATTGCCTCCCGAACGCCAGCAGCGCCTTGCACGTGAAACGCTCGATATTTACGCACCCTTTGCGCATCGCTTCGGTTTAGCTAATATCAAGTGGGAACTGGAAGACTTGGCCTTCAAATACCTCAACCACACCGAATACGACGCCATCAAACGCGCGTTGGCAGAATCTCGTACTGAACGGGAGTCTTACATTGCACGATTCGCAGAACCAATCATCGAGCGACTCAAGAAGGAAGGTTTTCAGTTCGAAATCACCGGTCGCCCCAAGCACATTTACTCGATCTATCAAAAAATGCAACGGCTCGGTGTTCCTATGAGTGAGCTGTATGACCTCCTTGCAGTACGCATCATACTCGACACCAACGAAAACAAGCATTGCTACACCGTTTACGGGATCGTTGCCGACATATACGAACCGATTGCCGATCGTTTCAAGGATTACATCGCTCGCCCAAAGAAAAATTCGTATCAATCTCTCCACGCAGCATTCATCGGTCCTGATGGGAAGCGTATCGAGGTGCAAATCCGCACACGAGCGATGCACGAAATTGCCGAGCGTGGTATCGCTGCACACTTTCGCTACAAAGAAAATCAAGGTAATGGGCGCGTTCCGTCGTGGTGGCACGACAAAGAACTCGAGGAGTGGGCAAACTGGGTTCGTGACATCTTCGAAAACGCTGGTGACGAAGCACCTGAACAATTACTCGAATCATTCAAGCTCAATCTCTACCAGGACGAGATCTATGTATACACCCCACGAAACGATTTGATCATCTTACCCCAAGGCGCCACACCGATAGACTTTGCATACGCCATCCACAGTGAGATCGGCAATCACTGCATCGGCGCGAAAGTCAATGGCAAACTTGTGCCGCTCGATTATCAGCTCAAGACCGGCGATCAAGTTGAGATTCTAACCTCCAAAAATCAGCACCCCACCAAAGACTGGGAACGTATCTGCATCACGCACAAAGCAAAATCGAACATTCGCAAGTACCTCAACGATGAAAAACGACGATTCGTAGAACAAGGCAAGCAGCTCTGGGAAAAACGACTCCGCAAAGCACAAGCAGCACCGACACAAGAGCAATTCGACCGAATGCTCAACAAGCTGGGCATTCCCAATCCGAATGAGTTTTTCTACAAACTCGGGCTTGGCATTGTTAACGCAGATGTAGCGATTCAACTCGTCGGTGCCGACACCGATCGAGCCGAATCATCACCAAGCGTACCCGACGGCACAGCACATCAAGTTTCACTCGAGCGCCTCCGATCCGACAGTGGCGTTGTGCTCGATAGTGCACACCCACCGATTCCGAACCTGCTCTATCAGTATGCCCGCTGCTGTAACCCTGTTCCTGGCGACGACATCATTGGCATCATCACTATTGGAAGCGGGATAAAAGTCCACCGCCGCGACTGCCGCAACATTGCCGAAATGGGCGACACATTGCACGCACGCATAGTCAACCTTTCATGGGCGCCTCATCAACGTGGTGAATACCTGGCAACACTTCGTGTCACTGGTGAAGACAGACCAGGCATGTTACACGACATAACCAATGCCATTACCGGTTATCGTAATACGAACATTCGTAGCGTGAACATCGATGTATTCGGCAGCGACTTTGAGGGAATCATCACGCTCTACGTGCGTGACCTAGAGCATCTCAACGAAATTTTCTCCCGAATCGGTCGAATCCGTGGCGTACGGTCAGTTGCACGTTTCAACGGGTAATATATCAGCTGCCATCACAGTGGTGTATGGGGCAATCTCAGATACCCTCGTGTGTGCGAAGGATGTGTAAACAGGTCGCTAAATCTGGAACGATCGCAAAAGCAGTTGGCACATCATCAGGCGTGTATTCACCAACGAGGATGGCTCGCACACCAGCGGCGACACCTGCTTCAACATCGCTTGGCATATCACCGATCATCCAGGACTGTGCAGGATCGCCGTTCCATTTTGTCAATGCATTGAGCAACATTGTCGGGCGCGGCTTGCGACACTGCGCCTGGGGTGTTTCGAGCTCGGTGCAGTAGTACACATCATCGAATGTCTCTCCGCAGAAAGCGTGTAACTGTTCGTGCATCCATACGGTCAGCTGCGATAGCTCTTCTGCTGTCATAATCCCTTTTCCCACTCCCTGCTGATTCGAAACGATGATCGCACGATAGCCACGTGACTTGACCCATTTAAAAAGCGCAAAGAAACCCTTGCAGAACACAAACTCCTCGGGCGAGCGAACGTAGTCGCCAACGATACGTTCGTTGACAATCCCGTCGCGGTCGAAAAAAACGATTCGATCCACCACTACGCGCTGAATAGTGGCATCGTCGGATGCGGTGGCGCAAGCCCAAGATGCTTATACGCTAGTGGTGTAACCTCCCGACCGCGCGGTGTACGATTCAAAAATCCTTCCCGAATCAAGAATGGTTCGTACACTTCTTCAATCGTCCCAGCTTCTTCCCCGACAGCAACTGCGAGCGCGTTGAGCCCTACCGGACCACCGCTGAATTTGTCGATGATGGTCAACAGAATAGCCTTGTCCATCTCGTCGAGACCATGCTCGTCTACTTCGAGAGCTTCGAGCGTCATGAGCGCAATATCGCGGGTAATGATACCTGCGCCATGCACGTCGGCGAAATCACGTGTACGACGAAGCAGACGATTTGCGATGCGTGGTGTACCACGTGAGCGTCGAGCAATTTCCATCGCAGCTTCTTCCTCCATCGGGACACCGAGTATCGAAGCTGATCGCATGACGATGTGGAATAGTTCTGCGGCGTCGTAGTAATCGAGCCTGTTGACGATACCAAATCGCGAGCGTAGCGGTGCACTAATCAGCCCTGCACGTGTAGTCGCACCGATTAGTGTAAAACGCGGTAATGAAATTTGAATCGAACGAGCAGCAGGTCCGCTGTCTATCATGATGTCAATACGGAAATCTTCCATGGCTGAGTACAGGTACTCCTCAACCACACGTGAGAGCGAATGAATCTCATCAATGAACAGAATGTCGCGCTCGTCGAGATTAGTCAGCAGGCCTGCCAGATCTCCAGGCTTTTCAAGCACAGGTCCACTTGTGATTTTGATATCACTCCCCATCTCGTTAGCAATGACATAGCTGAGTGTCGTCTTTCCCAAACCAGGCGGACCAATGAATAAAACATGGTCGAGTGCTTCCCCGCGTTTGCGTGCTGCAGCAATGTACACCCTCAAGTTATCGAGGATTTTTTGCTGTCCGCGGAACTCAGCAAATCGAGCTGGACGAAGCGATGTATCGAGCTCATCGTCTGGTGTTCGTTCTGGATTACGTATTGGCGACGTCGAGTGTGCCATTTGTCAACACCGACAATAAATGTCCGCTACAAAGATAGTCGGATGCTTAGGGTAAAACATCCTCGCCGATCAGCTCAGCACGACGGAGATCACGATTGAGCTGCGCAATGTATCCGACACTGATGCCCTTCGGGCACGCTGCTTCGCACTCATAGTGGTTGCTGCAATGACCGAAACCATCGGACTCCATCTGTTCGACCATCCGACGAACGCGACGATACCGTTCCGGTTGCCCTTGTGGGAGCGATCCCAGATGTGCGATCTTCGCAGCGACAAAAAGCATCGCTGATGCATTCGGACAGGCAGCTACACATGCACCACATCCAATACATGCGGCAGCATCGAATGCTCGATCTGCTGCGGGCTTGGGTACCGGAATTGCGTTCGCATCAGGGACACCACCAGTATGAGAACTGATGTAACCACCGGCTGCGATAATTCGATCGAAAGCGCTGCGATCAACGATCAAATCTTTGAGCACCGGGAATGCCTTCGCTCGCCACGGCTCGATCCATAACTCGTCACCATCGCAGAACATGCGCATGTGCAGCTGGCATGCCGTCGTGCGGTACCGCCCACCGTGTGGGCGACCGTTGATCACCATTCCGCACGAGCCACAGATTCCCTCCCGGCAATCGTGCTCAAAGGCAACCGGTTCTTTCCCTTCGGCGATGAGCTGTTCATTGAGCACATCGAGCATTTCAAGAAAGCTCATGTGCTCATTGACGTTGTCGAGTGTGTACGTTTCAAATTTGCCCGTTACTGTCGGCCCGGCTTGACGCCAAATGTGCAAAGTCAGCTTCATTACTTGTAGCTTCGGACGGTGAGTTTGACATTTTCGAATACAAGCGGCTCTTTGTGCAGTACCGGTTCAGAGTCTGGACCAGTGTATTCCCAGACAGCGACATACGCAAATTGATCATCGTTACGGAGCGCCTCGCCGTCCGGCGTTTGATATTCTTCGCGGAAGTGGCCACCACAGGATTCCTCACGGTGCGCAGCATCGCGGCACATCAGCTCGGCAAACTCCAGGAAATCTGCAACACGCCCAGCGTATTCAAGGTTTTGGTTGAGTTCTTCACCACTACCGGGCACAACAACATTTTCCCAGAATTCAGCGCGAAGTTCCGGAATGCGTTTCACGGCATATTTGAGCCCTTCGGCGGTACGCGACATGCCACAATAATCCCACATGAGTTTGCCAAGCTCTCGATGGAATGACAGGGCTGTTCGCCGCCCTTTGCTCTTGAGCAGACGCTCGATACGTTCATGAGCCTGTTGTTCGGCTTCGTCGAACGCAGGATGATCTGTCGTTACGTCCATCTTTGGATAGGACGTCAGGTAATACCCCAGCGTATAGGGAATGATGAAGTATCCATCCGCCAAGCCTTGCATGAGAGCGGACGCACCGAGTCGATTTGCTCCGTGGTCAGAGAAGTTTGCCTCGCCGAGGACATGCAAGCCTGGTATTGTGCTCATGAGGTTGTAATCCACCCATAGACCACCCATCGTATAATGTGGTGCAGGGTAAATACGCATTGGCACTTGGTACGGACTTTCGCCGGTGATGCGCTCATACATTTCGAACAAGTTACCGTACCGTTGCTCGATGACATCCCGTCCGAGCCGTTTTATCGCATCGGAGAAATCAAGGTACACGCCCAACCCACCAGGACCGACGCCACGACCTTCGTCGCAGACTCGCTTGGCTGCACGCGAGGCGATGTCACGTGGACTCAAATTGCCGTAGCTTGGATAGAGTCGTTCAAGGTAATAGTCACGCTCACTCTCTGGAATTTCATTGGGCGGACGTTGATCCCCGAGCTGTTTCGGCACCCAGATACGCCCGTCGTTCCGAAGAGATTCGCTCATCAATGTTAGCTTAGACTGATAATCACCACTTGGTGGTATGCACGTGGGGTGAATTTGTGTAAAGCACGGGTTGGCGAAACCTGCACCGCGCTTGTATGCACGGTATGTTGCTGTCACATTCGAGTTCTTCGCATTCGTTGAGAGGAAGAACACGTTACTATAACCACCTGTGCAGAGGAGAACCGCATCGCCAACGTGGCGACGAATTTCGCCTGTGACCAAGTTACGTGAGATGATTCCTTTCGCATGACCATCAATGACCACCAAGTCAAGCATTTCTTCACGGGTCCAGAGCGTAATCCGGCGAGCATCCACCATTCGCATCAATGCTTGGTAGGCGCCAAGTAGAAGTTGCTGTCCTGTTTGCCCCTTTGCGTAGAAAGTCCGCGATACAAGTGCCCCACCGAAGGAACGATTGTCTAGGTAGCCACTATACTCACGTGCGAAGGGGACACCCTGTGCGACACATTGATCAATAATATTCGTACTCACCTCTGCCAGGCGGTACACGTTTGCTTCACGTGAGCGGAAATCGCCACCTTTGATCGTATCGTAAAAAAGCCTCCACGCACTGTCACCATCATTGGGATAGTTTTTTGCTGCGTTGATACCACCTTGTGCAGCGATCGAGTGTGCACGACGAGGCGAGTCATGATACGTAAACACGTGTACGTTGTATCCCAGCTCTGCCAAAGTCGCCGCAGCCGACGCACCTGCGAGCCCAGTACCAACGATAAGAATTTTGAACTTACGCTTATTTGCTGGGCTAACGAGCCTGACATCGCTGCGGTATCGCGTCCATTTTTCTTCGAGCGGACCAGATGGAATTTTCGCGTCAAGTTTCATTGTAGGTGTCGTACGGACGTGTGAAACTGTCTCTACGAAAGCGGTTCGAGAACGTGGGCTAACGCTGCTAATGGAATTGACACATATCCAATCCAGAGCACAACTGCCAGCACTAAACTGGCTTTACGAATCGGTTGGATATAGCGTTGATGATAGATGCCGAGCGTCTGAAGCGCACTTTGAATTGCATGTACCAAGTGGATCATCACAAAAGTGACGGCAACAATGTATAGCGCAGATACCCACCATTCTTGGAAGCTCCGCACAACCATTGAATACACATCGTGTACTGGACCCCGACCATCGAGGAAGTACGTTGCGGCGTAGTACTGTGGGTAAATCCTGCCCCACGTAAAATGCGCCAGATGAAATGCAACATAACTGAAAATGACCAAACCCGAAAGAAGCATCGTTCGGGAAGCAAAGGTTGATGCTTCGTATTGCTGACGCGTATAACTAATTGGGCGTGCGGCCGCCGACAACGAGCGCAATTGAATCGTAAAGTACACGTGCAAAACCAAGCTGATCAATAACACAAGCCGTGCTGCCCACAATAACGCCCCTACATCGCGCAATCCAACAGCATACTTATTGATAGCTTCCGGACCAGCAAACACGAGCAAATTGCCGCTCAAGTGTGCTATGAGAAAAAGCACCATCACCAGTCCTGTCGTCGCAACAATCGCTTTTTGCATCACTGTCGTTCGAAAAACCGATCCGAGGCTCATAATGCAAAGAATTGTATGTCCAAGCATCGAAACAACTCGCCCGCAAGGAGCGTTCCAAAATTACGGATATGTTCTAATGGGATGTGCGATGGTATGTTTGTACTTGTGTAATAATCACAAATCGATTCTGTTGCTATGTTTACTCGTGTATCCATCGCAATCGCTTTTGTGACACTAACGGCGATTAGTCAAATCCCGCAACGCACGCTTCGACCAGCGGACGAAGCGATACAGCAATCAGTAGTCAGAACGGAACCTTCATATCAGGTTTCCATCGGTGCGTACCTTGCTGCTAAGGTTGGTATCAATACCACCGTCGCCAGAGGGCGGAAAACCGATATCAACTTCAATACGTTGCCTGACTTTGGCGTTTCGATATTTGCTCCCTTTCAAACTGGTAGCCGCATTGGTGCGGGACTTGATCTTGGTTATGCAACATACACCTACGTCAACAAACCCGAAAGTAATGTCACCGACGATAACACAATCATTGAACGATACAGCTACCTTAACCTTTTTCCTCATCTGAATCTGAGCGGAGTTATAGTCGGCGTCAATCTTGGTTTTTCACCAAAAGGTCGAGCAGAAACCCGGAGTGGCCGCCAGGTCAGCGTTGTGACAAATGGAAAGACTGAACTTAGTAGCGACGAACTCGGAACACTCGTCGAAGCTCGCATTGGTGGTAATTTCTCTATCTGGGAAAATCCAATTGGACATCTTAACCTTTACGTTATGGCAGGGTATGTAGTCAGCGGCTTGTACACGGACTACCAAACGTACATTTACAGCCGCGATAATTATGCTGACAACAATCCAAAACCTGCCTCGTTAGCTTTAGGATTAGCATACTATTTCCGTGTCCCGCAGGTCAAGTAGCAGTGCGGCGACGCCAGAGGTAGTACACCGGTATTCCGGCAAGAACGATAATTAAGCCGGGATAGGTATAGTTGGGTTTTTCCACCAGTAGCACAGCGCAGATAAATGCGGATGCGGCAATGTAGAGTGCCGGGAGCACGGGATATCCGATTGCTTTAATCGGACGGGGAAGCCGGGGTTTTCTCCATCGGAGAATAAAAATCCCTACAACAGTCAAGACGTAAAACAGCAACACAGCAAACACAACATAGTCGAGCAAGTCACTATATCGCCCCGACAGGCACAGAATACCCGCCCAAATACCTTGTACCCACAATGCAGCAGCCGGTGCGCCATACTTATTGAGTCGTCCGACACTTGCGAAAAACAGTCCATCATGCGCCATTGCATAGTAGCATCGTGCACCAGCTAATATCATCCCGTTGTTACAACCGAACGTCGATATCATGATAAGCACAGCCATCAACAGTGCACCAACACCCGGGAACATCACCTCGGCGGCAGCAGCTCCCACACGGTCAGCTACTGCGAATTGAATCCCCTGCTCAAATGGTGTCGTCCCATTGGGTATCCCACGAACTGGCAACGTTACAATGTACGCTGTATTGACAAGCAAGTAGAGCACTGTTACCATTATCGTGCCGAGCGTAAGTGCAAGTGGAATGGTTTTCTGTGGGCGAACAACCTCCCCAGCAGCAAAGGTGATGTTGTTCCAACCATCGCTGGAAAAAAGCGACCCGACTTGTGCCACTGCTAAGGCGACAATGAGTCCCATTCCGCTCAGGATCGTCACTATAACACTTCCATCGGCGCTAATCTGCACTGATTGTGCATCCCACAGCGTCGCCAAATTCAGCTCAATGGCGCGGTGATTGTAGCCGACAAATGCCAAAACAATCAAGGCGATCAGCGAACCGATTTTGCCAAACGTAAATGCATTCTGCACAAGTGTGCCAATACGAATCCCACGCGTATTGATCCATGTCAGCCCAATAATGACTGTGATCGCCAATACATGTGCCATGTTGACGGTGACGTTCCCCATGTGCACCAACACGTTCGTTTCGCTAAACACCGGGAATAAGACCGCCGTAAACTTGGCAAAGGCAACCCCAACAGCGGCAATCGAACCCGTTTGGATAACCAAGAAGAACGTCCATCCATAAAGAAATGCAACAAGCGGTCCATAGGATTCGCGCAAGTACACATACTGGCCGCCCGCTTGAGGGAACATCCCTGCCAGTTCACCGTAGCTGAGTGCACCAATCAGCGTGACAACTCCCGTAATCGCCCACACAACCAGCAGCCATCCTGCCGAGCCAACCGTTCGCGCAATGTCGGCACTGACGATAAAGATCCCCGAGCCGATCATAATGCCCACGACGACCATCGTGGCATCAAGCAGTGTCACAGTGCGACGGAACTCACCATCTCTCTGTTGGTGCATACATGCCTCCCACGTTAAGTGTTACTCAGTGCAGACTTACGGAGCAAACTTCGCTTTGCGCCGTAGCTGAAATAAATCGCAAGCCCCATTGCCATCCACACAACCAGTCGCAGCCATGTGTCCCACGGTAAACCGTACATCATGAACGCACACGTCACTACACCCATAATAGGAACAAATGGTACCCATGGAGTTCGGAATGCCCGTGACACATTCGGCTGAGTATAACGTAAAATGAGTACACCGAGACTGACCAAGATAAACGCAAAGAGTGTTCCGATGCTGGTCATTTCGCCAACAATCGTAATGGGCAAAAAACCTGCTAATGCACCAACGAATACCGCAAAGAGCGCATTCGATTTCCACGGTGTACGGAATCGTGGATGAATGTCCGAGAACACTTTCGGAAGTAGCCCATCTTTCGAAATTGAGTAGAATACGCGCGATTGACCGAGGAGCATTACCAAAATCACCGACGTAAAACCCGCAAGAATTGCGATGATTATCGCCTGTTGTAGCCACAAATACGGGGTTTTCGCTATCGCCCGTGCAACAGGTGCCGCTTCGCCAACAAAGTTTTTGTAACTCTCCAACCCTGTCATCACATGAGCAAAAAGGACGTACAGCACTGTGCAAATTGCCAGCGATCCTATAATCCCGATTGGCATATCTTTTTGCGGATTTCGGGCTTCCTGCGCTGCAGTCGAAACGGCATCAAAACCGATGAATGCAAAAAACACAATTGCCGCACCTGTCAATATCCCTGACCATCCGAATTGCCCAAATACCCCCGTATTCGGCGGAATGTACGGGACATAATTAGCTGGATCAATGTACTGCCATCCCAGCACAATGAATGTAACAACTACTCCTACCTTCAATGCAACGATAATTGCATTGAACGTTGCTGATTCTCGGGTACCACGCATCAGAAGCAGTGAGATAATCGCGATTACAAACAACGCCGGAAGGTTGACTACACCGTGGATGATAGTACCATCTGGCATGGTCTGATGCTCGAATGGCGACATCATCACTACAGCGGGCAGTTGCACACCGAAGCTATCGAGCAGCTTCGAAAAGTATCGGGACCAGCTCACGGCAACTGTGGCAGCCCCAACAGCATACTCAAGCACTAAATCCCAACCGATAATCCATGCCATCAGCTCGCCCATCGTGGCGTATGAGTACGTGTAGGCGCTTCCTGCAATCGGTATCATCGAAGCAAACTCAGCGTAGCATAATGCAGCAAAGGCGCAACCAATCCCTGCCAATACATACGACAGCGTCACTGCAGGACCTGCATGGTGTGCTGCAGCAATTCCTGTCAGCGAAAACAATCCTGCGCCAATTATCGCGCCGATTCCGAGTAACACCAAATTGAAAGCACCCAGCGTGCGCTTGAGAGTGTGTGCCTCACCAATTCCTGACGCTTCTTGTTGAAGCTGCTCAACAGACTTTTTGACAAAGAGGAGATTGGGCATAAAGCCTCCGCTCAACACATTGTGAAACAATCATCGTCGTTTAGTCGAGCTCTTACGGGTGCGTGGGGCAAGAGTCGCCTGTGCCAGACATTCTTCCAACGTTGCATGTTCATAGTCGAAACCGTCCGGCAGCCAGTATAAGCGCGAATCAACTTTTAGGTACGGTTTGGTTTTCCCTTGCATAATCATTGCATTGGGATTTTCCTCGAAGCGCCGAAGAATGCGCTGTTCTGTTTGTCTTTGTTTTGACGATAGCTCGCTGAGTGCTTCTTCGACTGTGATTGAATCGAGCCTGTCTTTTGGTATCGTCACAAACTTATCACCAATGCGGACATATGGTCCGTACCGACCGATCCCAACTGCCACCTCACGCCCATCATCGGTGGTACCGATGGTACGCGGTTGATACATCCTATTATGCCGTTCGCCGCGCTCGTGTTCAGACTGCTGGAGCAGCTCGATTGCTTCTTCGAGTGTAAGGTAAAGCGGATCACGATCAGGCGGGATGTTGACAAATTGCCGATTTTGGTCGGCTCGCCATTCAATGTATGCTCCGCGTCCCATCGCAATACTGACTGTTCCACCGTTATACTCACCGAGCACGCGAGGAAATTGTAGGTAATAGAGAGCCTGCTCAAGCGTGACGTGTTCGAGGAGAATATCCACTGGTAGTGATGCAAAGCGATCACCCCGCTGCACATATGGCTGCTTGTTTCGGTTGATACCAACAAAAACATCTTCGCCTGTGCTGGGATCAGTTCCGAGGTGGCGACGTCCAACTTTTTGTGCCGATTCTCGAACATGTTCGACTTTGGCATGAAATGGCACGTAAAAACTCTCCAGCATACGTTGCCACTGTAGCTCTCCTCGCGCAATCTGGTCGAACTGCTCCTCAACCTGAGCGGTAAACTGATAATCCATCACGTCGGGAAAATGCTCCGCAAGAAAATCGGTCACAAATACACCGACTTGCGTAGGGAAAAGCTTGTTGCGCTCACTGCCGACCGTTTCAGTCTCGGTTACTTGGCTGATGATACCGCCCTCGAGTCGAAGAATATGCACCGGTCGCTCGGTTCCGCTTTTGGTCCGTCGCTCGACGTAGTCACGCTCTTGGATACGTGCAACAATTGTCGCATACGTCGAAGGACGCCCAATGCCGAGCTCCTCGAGCTTGCGGACAAGTGTTGCTTCGTTGTACCGAGCTGGCGGTCGGGTAAAAGTTTGTCGCGCTGTGATGAGATCAGCAGATAGATCCTGCCCAACGCGAAGCAATGGTAGTAATGCAGATTCTGGATCCTCGCTCTCGGTATCATCATCACGCTCGATGGTATAGAGTCGCAAGAATCCATCGAAGGTAACCACTTCACCTTCGGCGATAAACCGCTGTTCGACGGTCGAGGGTGCAATAGTTGCTATCGTGCGCTCCAACTGAGCATCTTTCATTTGCGACGCCAGTGCTCGCTTCCAAATCAGCTCGTAGAGGCGTTGTGCCTGTTCGCCAAGCTCAGTGTTGTCAAGTGTCCGACGCGAAAAATCAGTGGGGCGGATTGCTTCGTGCGCTTCCTGTGCATTCGCAACTTTTGTTTGATACTGTCGGCGTTGATGATACTCTTGCCCATACAACTGGTTGATCACCGCAGCAGCAGCATCGAGCGCTTCTTCACTGAGCGTGACTGAGTCGGTACGCATATACGTAATGTAACCCTGCTCGTATAATTGCTGCGCAAGCTGCATTGTTTTGGTGATTGATAGCCCCAGACGGCGTGCCGATTCTTGCTGCAATGTTGAGGTTGTAAATGGCGCCGGTGGTGATTTTTTGCCTGGCTTCGTTTCGAGAGCGTCAACGGTGTAGCGGGCACCAACAAGCCGCTCCAGCAACTGTTGAACATGGTCTGCAGCCGCTATGCGCTCGGAAAGCTCGGCTCGAACCAATTCGTCGCCATCGGTGCGAAAGCGCGCCTGAACACGGTAGCTCGATTGCGGCACGAATGCCTCGATTTCCCGTTCACGCTCAACAATAAGTCGAACCGCGACCGACTGCACCCGTCCAGCCGAGAGTGCACCCTTGACCTTTCGCCACAGTAGTGGCGATAACTCATATCCAACCAGGCG
Organism: Chlorobiota bacterium; assembly: GCA_026416585.1. Classification (GTDB taxonomy): domain Bacteria; phylum Bacteroidota; class Ignavibacteria; order Kapaibacteriales; family NICIL-2; genus NICIL-2. The sequence continues at coordinate 77,975 of JAOAEV010000008.1, forward strand.
ATCAAGAATGCGGCGTGCTTGCTGCGCATTGACCAAGTGTTCGTTAATGCCCCGTGGGTTAGCAAGCGCACGTTCTATTGCCGAACGAGTGATCTCGTGAAAGACAATACGTCTGGTTTTCTGCGGATCAAGCCCAAGTGCCTCCGCTAAATGCCATGCAATCGCTTCCCCTTCACGGTCTTCGTCCGTCGCGAGCAACACTGCCGGAGCATCAGATGCAAGCTTGCTAAGACGTTCGATGACTTTCTTCTTACCTGGAATGAGGACATAGCGCGGCGTAAACCCATTCTGCACATCCACGGCGTTGTCGTCCTTTTCTGGCAGATCGCGAACGTGTCCCTGTGACGACTCGACAACGAAGCGATCACCAAGGAATCGGGAGATTGTTCGCGCCTTGGTTGGTGATTCGACAATGAGCAAATCGCGTCCTGACATGAGCTACGACTACGGCTGGGAAATGGTGGTAGAATATTCATTTTGGCGGCGGAAACGGCAATCGTCGCCGTACATGCATGACGCGAATATCTGGAGAGAGTGACTCACTGCGCGCATACCGTAGCGACGAGCAATTTCATCTTGGAGAGTCAATAGTGCTCCTTCTTGAAACTCGATCACGTGTCCACAGTCTCTACAGATGAGATGATCGTGATTCGGCTTTCGTGCACTGAGTTCATAGGTAGCACTATCCCCCTGGAAACGATGCTTGACCAATATGTTGCAGCGCGTCAGCAGGTCAAGCGTTGAATAAACCGTTGCCCGTGAGATTTTATCGCCATTGGTATTCATGTGCACGTAGAGCTCGTCGGCTGTGAAATGCCGATCCAGTTCAGCAGCACGCTCGAGAACACGGAACCGTTCTTGCGTATTCCGGTACATTTTTGTCCGCAGAAAGCTGCGGAATTGTTCGCGAAGTTTTTCGAGGTCTATATCGCGCTGTTTCATCCTCGATTCTGTCTGTGTTCAAGCGAATATACAAATGCTCAGCAGCCGCGCACCAAGGAGGACTAATTTCGCGCCATGCCCGATACAACATTCTCGAGGCGATTGTATCGCCATCCTGGATTCTGGTTCATTATTGCTACAACAGTTGTGGCAGGATGGCTCGTTTTTTCGCGATATGGTGTCCTGACACGATTATCGTTGGAAGAAACCAATGCACAATTGGACCACGATATCACCGGAGAGCGTCAGCAACTCGACTCGCTCCGCCGATGGCGCGAGCGTTTAGTGCATGATACTCTGCTTATCGAGCGACTGGCACGTGAACGCTATGGCATGATCAAACCAGGCGAAGTAGTGCTTATCGTTGCCGATTCATCACGGTAGTGATTGTCCAACACTCTAAGAAGAACCAAACCATGAAAGAAGCACCCACACTGCACGCTGCACCAATGCCAATCGGACCGTACTCGCCAGTGGTGCGTACAAGCGGCGATCTATATTTTTTCTCTGGGCAGATTGCTCTTTCCGCTGATGCCACGGAGATTGTCGGCTCAACTGCTGCCGAGCAGACTGAACGAATATGTACCACGCTTGTAGCAATGCTCAAGGAGCTGGGGCTTAGTATAGACAATGTCGTCAAGACAACGGTCTTCCTGCGATCTATGGACGATTTCGCTTCAATGAATGCCGTATATGAGCGCTACTTCGGTACTTCGAAGCCAGCACGTTCAACCGTCGAAGTTTCGCGTCTTCCCAAAGGTGCTCTCGTTGAAATCGAAATTATTGCTGTTCGTTAGTCTCGTCGCTCTTGCCCGCGGAGCAGAACTTGATAGTGTTGCGCGCTCGGTAGATTCTGTGACACCGCTCGGCGCTCTGTGGCGCTCGCTTATCGTACCAGGCTGGGGACAACTCTATTACGGTTCGGTACCGAAAGCAGTGCTCTTTTTCGGCGCGAACCTAACAATTGCGGGAATCGTCGTATGGAACAATTCGCGATTTCTCGATGCCGATAGACGCTACCAGCAATACGACCCCAACGATGGACGCAAGCAACTGGCACTCCGCGAACGAGAGTTCTACCGTGACCAGCGTGATGTAGCAGCATTATGGCTTGTAGCTGTGTACGCGTTCAATGCAATGGATGCCTACGTCGGAGGACACATGGCATCATTCACACTGGGCGATCGTACTCAGCTTCGGTTGGTACTGGTGGGCAATCGTATCGGCACTGAACTTCGATGGTAGAGACTTTTGGCAAAGAACCTCGCCGTAAGTTTGCACATCGCGTTTCACTATTGCATGCATCCAATGAATGTCCGCTTTCGAGTTTCGTCCCCAGGGCAGGTACGCACCGACGCAATAGTCTTCTTTCTTCCTGAAGAAGAGCCATTCCGCTCAGCACAGATTGGGCATATTGTTCAAATATTCCCTGCCGTTGAGGCGGCACTCCGATCAGGCGAGGCCAGCGGCAAACAGAACTCGATAGTTGTCGCATATTCGCCCGAACGCACCGGCACTCGTAAAGTTATCGTCGTTGGTATCGGCAAGAATGCAAACATCACCGCCGAAACTTTTCGGCGTGCGGCATCAACCGCTGTGCGACGCCTTAACAACGGCGTTAGCTCGTGTGCTTTCGTACTGCCGGACGATTCACATTCACCCGTCGCAGGTAGCGACATCGCATTCGCAGTCGTCGAGGGTGCAGTATTAGGCAGTTACAAATTCACGCAGTATAAAACAACCGACGTTTCATCCGGTATTAAGGAATTCGTTGTTGTCAGCAGTTCTCGTTCTGCAGCAATCGCTAAGGCTGTCGAACATGCTGCCAGTGTTTGTGAGGGGGTATATGTAGCACGGGACCTGGCAAACATGCCAGGCAATGATCTTTACCCCGAAACACTCGCCGCACATGCCAAACAAGCAGGAAAGAAAGCTGGTTTTCGCGTGCAAGTACTCGACAAACGCAAAATCGAGCAGCTCGGTATGGGTGGCTTATTAGCAGTCAATCAAGGCAGCGTCAGGCCGCCGGTCTTTATCATCATGGAGTGGCGTGGCGGGAATGCAAAAGAGCCTCCAATTGTGCTTGTCGGCAAGGGTATTACCTTCGACACTGGCGGCATTTCGATAAAACCAGCGGAGCGCATGGGCGAAATGAAAATGGATATGCACGGTGCTGCTACTGTCATTGGAACCCTCTATGCCGTAGCCAAACTGAAGCTGCCGATCAACGTCGTTGGACTTGTCCCGTCAACCGAGAATATGCCCAGTGGCAGTGCCTACCGTCCAGGCGATGTTATTCGCTTCATGAACGGCAAGACTGCCGAAATAGATAATACCGATGCCGAAGGACGGTTGATATTAGCTGATGCACTCACCTACGCTGAACGGTACAATCCGCGTGCAGTTATCGATATCGCTACACTTACTGGTGCGTGCGTAATCGCACTCGGTCACATAACGACTGGACTGATGGGCACCGATCGTGATCTGATTGCACGCATTATTGCAGCTGCCGAACGCACAAGCGAATACGTCTGCGAACTCCCGCTCCATGACGAATATCTCGAGCAGATCAAAAGCGACATTGCTGATGTGAAAAACACTGGCGGACGCCCAGCTGGAGCAATCACAGCAGCGCTGTTTTTGAAGCACTTTATTGGCAACTACCCATGGGCACACCTCGATATCGCCGGTACTGGTATGGCACCGAAAGAAGGTGCCTACACCCCAAAAGGTGCCACGGGCGTTGGTGTGCGGCTATTTGTGGATATGTTGCGCAATTGGTAAACTGCGTGATCGGTTTCACCGCTCCGCGGTAATCGCATGCCGCGCTATGTCAACGTTGCTATCCCCCTACCGATGCGGAAGCTGTTTACCTATCAGCTCCCAGACGACGTATCGCCGCAGCGGGGGAGTCGAGCAATCGTGCCCTTCGGCAACAAGTTTCTGACGGGCATCATCGTCGAGCTGGATGTTGCACCACATCCAGATGCTAAGCCTATTGAAGAACTGCTCGACGATGCACCAGCAATCATTCCGTCCGTTTTGGATCTGACTCGCTGGATGGCAGATTACTACTTCTGCTCCTGGGGCGAAGCGCTCGCTGCTGCATTCCCACGTGAATTAGCGCCGCAGTCGGTTGTCCGCATTCGGCTCCGCCGTATCCCAGAAAGTGACGAGCTTGCCCAGCTTGAGCGCCGAGCACCCAAACGAGCGCGGCTGCTGGCTCTCTTAACTCAGCATACACAGCCAGTAACAATCGGTTACTTGCAGCAGCAACTGCAGACCGACAGCATCACTGCACAAATCGAAGCACTCGAGAATGCCGGCTACATTGAACTGTTCCACTCTATCGAAGGCGAGACAACTCCGAAAACTGAGCGGTGTATTGTTCCAGATTCACTCATTGCAGCAGACACAGCGCAGCTTGAACATGTTCTGGAAGAATTAGAGCGACGCGCCCCCAAACAGGCACAGATTCTCGCAGCAGTAGTCGAATCCTTTGCAACCGAACGCAGGCCATTCCCTCGACGCGAGTTGATGGAAAAATTTGGTGCAAGTGACGGTGTCCTTTCAGCGCTTGTTACCAAAGGGTATCTGCACGAAGTCGCCATCGAGCGAAGTCGCGTCGAAAGAAGCAGCGAGCATATTCTTGCACCTGACCGCAACGAGCTCGAGCTGCCACTCACTGATGAGCAAGCGCACGCTGTCTTGCGTATTACTGAAGCAATTGCGACTGACCGCGCCAAGACATTCCTTCTACACGGTGTAACTGGCAGCGGAAAAACTCTCGTGTACATGCATGTCGTTTCTGCCGCACTCCAAGCGGGAAAAAGTGCACTTGTTTTGGTACCGGAGATTTCGCTGACACCGCAACTGATAGATCGTTTCGGACGCGTCTTCGGTAGCGGTGTGGCTGCCTTTCACAGCCGTATGAGTGCTGGAGAGCGCTACGACGCTTGGCGGGCAATTCGTCGCGGCCAGGTACGCGTTGTGCTCGGTCCGCGTAGCGCACTATTCGCACCACTGGAGAATCTCGGCATCATAATCGTTGACGAAGAGCACGAGTCAAGCTACAAGCAAGAATCGCCGCCACCGCGTTACAACGGCCGTGATACAGCGGTTATGCGCGGTTATCTCGAACGCGCCATTGTCGTGCTTGGTTCTGCAACCCCATCGCTGGAGAGTATGTACAATGCTGCCACTGGTCGCTACCATTTACTCGAATTGACAACACGTGCTGATGGTGCAACGTTGCCAACCATACGCGTCGTGGACATTCTCGAGGAGCGAAAAAACGGCAGAATGCACGGACGATTTTCGGAAATATTGCTCGAAGCAATCAGGGCGCGTATCGAGCGGAAAGAAGGTATTATTCTCCTGCAAAACCGACGTGGATTTGCTTTGCGCCTTGAATGTCCAGAATGTGGACACGTACCGCAGTGTAGTCAATGCAATGTTGCTTTGACCTATCACAAACGCACTCATCAACTGCGGTGTCATTATTGCGGTCGTGCGTACCCTGTCTCACCGCATTGTCCTGTTTGCGGCAATCCACATCTCGATGCAGTTGGTGCTGGCACTCAACGCATTGAGGAGGAATTAGATGCTTTGCTGAAACAGAATTCACTGCAGGCAGTTATTGCACGAGTAGATACCGATGCAACAACGGCGAAAGGATCGCTCCGCCGCATTCTCCACGAGTTCGCCGGTGGTCGCATTGACATTCTTGTCGGTACACAAATGATCGCAAAAGGTCTCGATATTGGACGCGTCACACTTGTTGGTGTCATCAATGCCGATATGCAACTATACATTCCCGATTTCCGCGCATCAGAGCGGACATTCCAGCTTCTTGTTCAAGTTGCTGGGCGCGCCGGGCGCCGCGCTGACCGCACTGGTGAAGTCATCATTCAAACGGCACATCCCAAGCATACAGCGATCACGTGTGCACGACTGTATCGGTACGATCTATTTTACAACGATGAGCTTCAGGAACGGCGTGAAGCACACTATCCACCGTTTTCACGTCTTGTTCTTGTGGAGTTTTCCGGTAGCGATGCCACAGTGGTCGAACGGCATGCGCATACATTTGCACACTACATGCCACGTGGTGTAGAGGCGCTTACCACGCTCGGACCAGCACGTCCAAGTGTCGATCGTATCCAAGGCAAATACCGACGCATCGTACTCGTCAAAGGTGATCGCCAGCTCGATCCCAATGGCGTCGAACTACGGCGAGCGCTTCTGAGTGCATGGTCAGCATACAACGAACACCATGCATCATCGTCGGTTCGGTTGAGCATTGATATTGACACACAATCATCGCTATAATATGGGCAAAATCGCAGCGTGGATCCTTGCACTAATGATTGGATGGGCAATCAGCGGGTGTGATGTTATTTCTCCACCGTATACGAAAAGCAACCAGCGCGACACGACCACAAAAGACACCGGCATGGTGCTCTATCGCAAGGTACTGGTCGAGGAATTTACTGGTGCTCAATGCACCAACTGTCCGCTCGGGCATCGCAAGCTTGCTGACTTAGGACAGGTATTTGGCGATAGTATCGTCGTTGTGTCCATTCATGCGGGAGAGTTTGCACGCCCGGATCTACGAAAAGGCTATACGGCTGACTTTCGCACGCCTGAAGGCGAGGAGCTCAACACACGTTTTCGCGTGTTTGCCTATCCGGCAGCAGTCATTGATCGGACACAGTTCGGCGGTACATCCTATGTCGTCGGTGTCCAAAACTGGGGATCGGCAATCGCAACAGAACTCCGCACAACGACCCCCGTAGCAATTCACGCCAGTGCATTTTGCGACACAACCCGCGGTGAGCTGAGCATAAGCGTGCAACTCCGCAGCATTGCTGATGTGTTATACCCACTCAACATTGGCTATTACATTCTCGAGGATAGCCTCGTTGCACCACAATTGGATAACGGTGTTTTTATCCCTGAGTATGTTCATCGGCATGTATTGCGTGCAGCACCTCTCGGCGCATACGGGGAACCGTTGATTTCCAGCACCACACCTGCGGGAACAACGTTTGAACGAACCTATCTCTACAACCTAAGCAGCAGCGATTGGAACCGTCGTCGGTTAGAGGCTGTTGTATTTATCGTACGACCGGAGCCGAACTATACAGTTGTTCAATGCACCAAAGTAAATGTTGCAGTTGTATCAAAATAGTGTGGTGTTGCATTTTTGTGGTACTATGGAGGGTTCGCCTAATTGGTATGGCAGCGGTCTTGAAAACCGCCGGGCGATGAGCCTGTGGGGGTTCGAGTCCCCCACCCTCCGCTGGACAAGCCTACCCCGATGGGAGACTTGCTATTGGTGTTTCACTATTTTCCCGGTGCCCCAATGAAACGTATCGGATTGCTCTTGGCAGCTGTAGCTGTTGTGTATTGGCTTGGTGGCTGTAAGTCTGGCACTACATCTCCGAGCGAGACTCCTGACTATATGCCGATGGCAAGCGGCAACTACTGGGTGTATGAACGGTACGAGCTTGACTCGAGTGGCCAACAGACTGGATCTGCGGCGTATGACTCTGTCGTGGTCGGAGCAGCTACACAACTTAGCGGGCGGACTGCTTACCCCTTCTATACCATCTCGAGCGATGGCTCTCGGGACACGACGTACTATTCTCGCGATGCCGATGGCACTGTGTGGCAGTACATGTCGTTTTCTGCCGGTGCAGAATACGGCTTACCAGAACTTTCAGCTCGATGGGTCAAAGTTGCAACGGTGGGAAGCGAAACAAACTGGACAGTTCTCGATACAACAATGACCGTGACTATTCCGAACGTTCCGGTACCGCTATCTGTACAATTCAAGGTAACCGGATCGAAGGGAGGGACTGAAACCGTTACGCTATCAGGAAAATCGTACACAGTACAGAATTTCTCCCAGACCCTGACGATAACGGTTGTTGGAGGGCTCGCGAATGCCAACGCAACACTCAATGCAGGATTTGTTTCTGGAATCGGTCGTGTTAAATCTCACAGTACCTGGACTATCACGATAACCGGTTCTCCAACCCAAACCAGCGGATCTGAAGATATGCTTGTCAGATGGCGGATCAAATAATAATGGCTTTATCTCTCTGCAAAACGAGCGCCCCGGTTAGGGGCGCTCGTTTTTTTGTCGTCGTGCCAGATAAATATCGAAGTTACCAGAGCGATTGCTCACAAAAAGTAAATCGCCATTGGGCAGAATACACGGATCGCGATCGTCAGTGGCTGAATTAATTGAAATCAGTGGCAGCGGAGGTTGCCACTGCCCCGCCGACCGAACAGTCATGTATAAATCAAAGCTGCCCCTGCCTCCAAAACCGTCCGACGCAAAGAGCAACGTATCGTTACCGACAAAGCATGGTGTAATTTCATAGCCAGGCGATTGCTCGAAACCGTCGAGAGGATAGGGAATGCTCCACTGCGAGCCATTCCACCGGCTCACCCAGAGATCGGTTGGTAGCTGTCGAGCATCATTTGTTGTTGCAAAGATGAGGGTTTTACTATCGGATGACAATGTCGGGTACATTGCAAAGCGTTCAGGTAATTCGAGTTCAGCAATTGGCACTGCCACACCAGCATCGCGACGCGGAAGAGGTGCGATGACAAGTGCAGTGTAGCGCTGACGCTTTCCTTGGACGAGGCGATGCCCGACCCAATGCACACCATTGAATGACGCGTACAGAATCGAATCACGGATTGTGTCAAGAGGAACGGTATCGGTAGCAATTAGTCGGTCAACCGAGCAATGCCGGCAAGCTAACACAACCAAAACATCGTGAAGTTGTCGGGCAAAGTATAACGTCGAATCAGCCGGTGACCATGCAGGCGCGAATTCGTCTGACTGGGTTGAAAGTACAGCGATACGTACCGGATCAGACCATTGTCCGTAGCAAAATGCCGACACACACAGCGCAAGACCAACAAGTAATTTTGGAACAGACTTCATTGAGTGTAGCGATCTATGAATGCGACTTTTCGATCAGCAATAGTGTTAGGCGTACTGCTTCTATTTGCAGCATGTGGTGAACACGATCGCACTCCAGCTACTATCCCGCCACCAGGCAGTGACACACTTTTTAGCGTGCCCTCCCAATACAAGAATTCTCTGCTGAAGTTTTCCGACATAGACGGTGATGGCTGGCGTGATGCACTTCTTGTTGTACACCATTCATCACACATCACCAGAGAGCAAAGCGATTCATTACTCGTGTTTCGATTTGATCCATCCACTGCTCGTCACGCCCTTGTTGGGACATATGCAGACATCGGTCTTTATGACGTTACCGTTGTTGAACATCGTTCAGTTAATCAGCCTATCATTGTTGCGTTGCTCTATGGCGGCGGCAACGATGCAGTTACATACGGCAAAGTTCTACTGGTTTGGCGCAATAATCAACTTGACAACATTGCGGAGGCACCATGGGGCGATCCGCGACTGGTCGATGTAGACTCACTGCTCGTACTGGAAATTCATCAAACATTTTCAGGAATGCTGCCGCATGCGCTCGCAGTTGAGTATGCTGACTCGCTGGTTGTGGTCGGTACATCGTCACCGCCATATCGTGAGCTTCTCGAGCGGCGCCTGGCACGGTATCTGCAAATGCTTGATTCGCTCTGGGACACGCCTGCCAGTAGCTCTATGTTACAGTGGGATGACATCACAAGCAAAATTATCAGTTGTATCAATCTTGAGTCAAAGCGCCGCGGTACGGCAGCTGCACAGTCACTGTACCATCGCCTCCGTAACCGATGGTATAAACGACTGCCGACTCAATACCGTCAACTGCTCGACGATTTTGCTGCCGGCTTGGGAGATGAATTCTCGTTCATCCGATAGCGCGGATGTACGTAGAGTCCCCAACGTGCAAGAACATGTTGCACCGACACACGTAATACCCCTAACCCATACCGGACACTTCGCCAGAAGTTTATCGAGGAAGCTTCATCGAAGTATCGTGTCGGGCAGGTAATTTCAGCAACTTCGAAGCCTGCATAAATAATCTGCGAGAGCATTTCATTGTCAAAAACAAAATCATCACTATTGGCATTCAGTCGGATGCTACGGAGCACATTACTGCTAAATGCGCGATAGCCGGTGTGATACTCCGAAAGTTTTGCACCAGTAAACAAATTTTGTACAAATGTCAAAACACGATTTGCGATATACTTGTAAAGCGGCATTCCGCCTTTTCGAGCGCCATTGCCGAGAATCCGCGAGCCCAACACAACTGGGTAGACATTGCTGGCAATAATGCTCGCCATGGGAAGGATGAGTTTCGGTGTGTATTGGTAGTCCGGATGCAGCATGATGATAATGTCAGCCCCCAACTCAAGTGCATGCCGATAGCACGTTTTTTGATTTCCTCCATAGCCGCGATTGCGCTCGTGAACAACGATATGGCGAATACCAATTCGCCGTGCAAGATCAACGGTACGGTCACGACTGGCATCGTCTACGAGAATTACTTCGTCAACAATGTGGTGCGGTATTTCTGCATACGTTCGTTCGAGTGTACGTTCTGCATTATAAGCTGGCAAGACAACAACAATTTTTTTGCCATCGAGCATGTCAAATTCTGCGTCGTGAACACACGATGCAAATATCAATAGCATACTCACAGCAGAGTCTTTCGCATTTTTGCATACATTTTGTATTCATTACTCATCAAGTCAAAACATGATTATTGGAGTCCCCAAAGAAATCAAGGCAAACGAGAATCGCGTTGCTATCACCCCTGGCGGTGTTGAAATGTTTGTCCGGCACCGGCACAGTGTTCTGATTGAATCATCTGCTGGTGTTGGTAGCGGCTTCAATGACGAGGCGTACAAACGGGCGGGGGCGACAATCGTTGGCTCCGCATCTGAAGTCTACGCCGGTGCAGAAATGATCTTGAAGGTCAAAGAGCCAATTACTTCGGAGTATGAGCTTATTCGCCCCGGACAGGTAGTATTTACATACTTTCATGCTGCCGCCTCGCGTGAGTTGACTGAAGCCATGATTCGAGCGCGTTGTATTGGTATTGCATATGAGACCGTACAGAAAGCAGATGGCTCGCTACCCCTGTTGATTCCGATGAGTGAAGTAGCGGGACGGATGGCACCACAAAACGGTGCAAAATATCTCGAGCGCACAATGGGTGGACGCGGTGTTTTGCTTGGTGGGGTACCTGGCACTCAGCCGGGGACAGTTGTCATTTTGGGAGGCGGCGTTGTTGGAACAAATGCTGCAAAAATTGCCGCCGGCTTTGGTGCACGCGTTATTATCCTTGATAACAACTTGTATCGGCTTCGCTATCTTGATGATGTAATGCCGAAAAATGTCACGACGATGATGTCCACTCCTGAGAACATTCGTACTGTAATTCGGGAAGCAGATATTCTTATCGGAGCAGTTCTAATACCGGGTGCAAAAGCTCCCTACTTAGTCACACGCGATATGCTGCCGACGATGAAAACAGGTGCCGTTATTGTAGATGTTTCCGTTGATCAAGGAGGTTGCATCGAGACAACCCATCCGACAACCCACGAAAACCCAACATTTGTAGTGGATGGTGTGGTGCACTACTGCGTTGCGAATATGCCCGGCGCAGTTCCTTTTACCTCGACAATTGCACTAACAAATGCCACAATTCCGTATGCATTGGAGTTGGCAGATAAAGGCTGGCAGCAGGCAGTACGAGAAAATCGCGAGCTGTGGCATGGGCTGAACTTTATTGACGGCCACATCACCTATCGTGCTGTGGCAGACGCATTTGGTATACCTTATACCGATCCAGCAACACTCTTGTAATCACTCCTGGTCATGCTCTGGCACACCCGGTGTAACCCGCTTGCCGGGTGGGGTGCTCGGCTGATCAACTGTGGGGCGCTCCGATTCTGACTCGCTGCGCCGAGACGGCTGTGTTGGTGGTGCAAGTTCTTCTTCGATAGCCGAATCGGTAGGCACAACAAGTGGCAGAACGTGTGGCGCAGGTATCGTATGGTGTTCGCGTGAGCTCGATGACCGCGTGCTGGCAAAGTAGTAAGCAATCCCCCCAACAATTGCAGCACCAACACCAATAGCAATCCACGTGCGTGGCGATGCCAACCGAAGACGGCGCGGTCGCAAATGGCGACTCAACGATTCACACTCCCGCAATCGTGAAAGAACTTTTTCCTCAAAGCCTTCTGGTGCTGAGGCATGGGGGAGTTGCTCTTTCATCATGCGACGGAGCAGCACTGTCTCCTCGAATCCAAGTGGTGCAGTTACCCGCGGCAATTGCCGCAAGAGGTTACTTGCCTCGGGATGTTCGTGATTATCAGGTGCAGAGTCGATCATTGCGACTGCTTTCCATAAAGTTCTTCATATACATCGTGCAGCAATTCTTGCAACATGGCCCGGCCCCGGTTGATACGGGATTTGACTGTACCGAGTTCTACATTGCACACGTCGGCGATTTCTTCGTAGGTTAGTTCTTCAATGTCGCGCAAAATCACTGCTTCGCGATAGACTGCGGGCAGCTTTCTGAGCGCTTCCTGAATGCGTTGGGCAATGATAGTCGAGTCCACTGTCCGATCAGGCGTATATGTCGAATCTGGTATATCACGCTCGACCTCCTGCCCATCGTCGTCCGTTTCTACAAGCCGTGACACGGGATGGCGCCTTTGTTCGTTGAGAATAGATAACGCCACATTCCGCGCGATTGCATATAACCACGTTTTTAAGCGCGCACCACGCTGAAACGTCTCAATGAAACGGAACACGCGAATAAATGTCTCCTGCGCCACATCAACCGCATTGTCATACGAGCCAACAAAACGATAGGCGAAGTTGACCAGGTCATCCTTGTAAACCCGCATCAACTCGCGGAATCCTTCTTCTTTCCGCTCCATGAGCAGTTCGACGAGTGTTTGCTCGTCTATGCTTGCGCGTCCCATAGACTCAAATGACGTGCGATTTGTTTCCTAACTATTGCCAAATTACATCACAAGCTTTGTGAGCGCTTCGCTTAAGTTATATGCAGTACAAAGCTCGATACCTACACTCTGAATAGGGACAGCAGGTGGAACGACAGCAGAGCTAAATCCCAGTTTCGCTGCTTCGTTGAGGCGAGTATCCATAGAGGACACTTGTCGCAGTTCCCCCGTAAGACCAACTTCACCGATCGCAACAACTCGTTCTGCAATCGTGCGATTGTGCAGCGCACTAACAAGAGCTGCACACACTGCAATATCAGCTCCTGGATCTCGCAGTACAAAACCGCCAGCTATATTAACAAATACATCACAACGAATAAAATCCAAACCAAGTCGCCTTTCCAATACAGCAATAAGCATCTGCAGGCGCTTGTAGTCGAAACCTGTTGTAACTCTCTGCGGCATACCATACCCACTCTGCATCACTAATGCTTGAATTTCCACGAGTAAAGCTCGACTTCCTTCAATAACCGCAGTTACCGCAGTACCGGGAGCTGGTGTCGCACGGTCACTCAAGAAAAGTGTGCTCGGATTGCGTACCTCAGCCAACCCGCATTTGCTCATCTCAAATACACCAATCTCGTTGGTTGAACCGTACCGATTCTTGATTGCCCGCAAGATGCGATATGCATAGTTCCCCTCACCCTCGAATTGAATCACCACATCGACCATATGTTCAAGTACCTTCGGTCCTGCCAGCATCCCCTCTTTGGTAACGTGACCGACTAAAAAGATAGGAATACCTGTTTGTTTGGCGACCTGTACAAGTTGCGCTGCACAATAGCGAACTTGTCCGATGCTACCAGAAAGCGACTCCAATTGACGTCCATACATCGTCTGGATAGAATCAATAATCACGATGCCAGGTGCTTGGGATGCGATCGTTGCGGCAATATCTTCAACAGCTTGTTCAGTGAGGACCAAGATACCTTCTTGCTCAATACCAAGACGTTGAGCACGATAGTGGATTTGCTCGAGAGATTCTTCCCCTGTGATGTAGAGTGGATTGCGTTGTGCAAATCGTGCACATAGCTGCAGCATCAACGTTGACTTCCCTACACCGGGATCTCCACCTATGACAGTAACTGAACCTGGAACAATACCTCCGCCCATGACCCGATCAAATTCCTCGATACCACTGCGGAGACGCTCAACCGTTGTCTGAGCAATACTCGTCAGCGGTACTGGCTCCAACGCGCGATGTTCGGTTCGTTTAGTATCATCGCCTCGTTCGATTTCTTCGACAAGCGCTCCCCATGCACCACAAGAAGGGCACTTACCTAACCACTTGAGTGAGCGATAGCCACACTCCTGGCATACGTACACCGAACGTGTTTTCATTGAAAAGCGACTTGGACGGTACGCTGCCAGCGAATTTAGTGTACTTACGACTGACGAAGCGCCTCAGCACCACCGACAATCTCGAGCATCTCCTTCGTGATCGCGGCCTGACGAGCTTTGTTATACTCCAATTGGAGTGACGTGATCAAATCACGGGCGTTTGTAGTTGCATTGTCCATTGCAACCATTCGTGCCGCATGCTCAGCTGCATGCGATTCGAGAAGGGCAGACCATATTTGCAGATTCACATATTGTGGCAGGAGTGCCTCTAAAATTTCTGCCCGAGAAGGTTCATAGATATAGTCACCTGCATCACGATGTTCTTCCTGATGAGCAGTTTCAATCGGCAGTACTTGTTTGCGTCGCACTTCCTGCCGCAAAATCGAACGGAACTCATTGTACAGAACGTACACCCGGTCGTATTCTCCGCTAATGAAACCATCCCCTACGCGTGGGGCAATCTGAAGCACAGTGGAAAAATCCAAGCGCCCGAACACATCAGGGAGGGAAAGCACAAGCCAATCGGAGCGCCGCTGGAAGAATTGTACCGCACGCTTGCCAACAGCGATCACGTGTGTTTTTGCTTTAGGAAATTCATCAGGTATTCGGCGCTCGATGTAATATTGAGCCGCTTTGAGAATATTCGAATTGAAAGCACCACATAAGCCGCGATCGCTGGCAACAATGATCAAAAGTACATTCCGCACATCAGGGCGTTCTTCAAAGAACGGGTGAACAAAGCTGTACCGCTCTGCTTGTGCCAGGTTCTGTAGTATCTCAGCAACTTTCGCTGCATATGGGCGAGCGGCGATAATTGCGTTCTGTGCTTTGCGCAACTTCGCTGCTGCTACCATCCGCATTGCGGAAGTGATTTGCGATGTGCTTTTGATTGCTACAATGCGTCTGCGAATGTCGCGAAGTGTCGCCATGATGGATTCTCTTACAAGTATTGCCAGGGACAAACAAGATGATTCCGGACATAATCCTCGACAGCATCTTCCAAAGACGTTGTCGGGAGCTGCCAGCCTCGCTGGCGAAACTCTTCTGCCAAGGGTTTCATATCAGCTTGCGTGAAGTTCTGATACTGTCCACGCAGCTCTTCCGGCATAGGAATGTATACAATGGATGGTTCACGATCCATTGCAGCGAACACTGCCCGCGCTAAATTATTCCATGACCGTGCAGTGCCGCTCCCGATGTTGTAGATGCCACGGATTGGTCGCTCTGATCGTTGCGTATAAACAATTTGCCAGACAATCTCCGCAACGTCTTTAACGTACACGAAATCGCGCTGCTGTTCACCATTGGCATATTCAGGAGATGTGCTTTCAAACAAATGCACTCTCCCTGTTCGTTGAATCTGTCCGAACGATTTAAACACCATACTTGCCATTACGCCTTTATGATACTCATTCGGACCGAACACATTGAAAAACCGAAGCCCGCATACCTGATCAAGCAGCCCGCGTTCTTCGATCCAGCAATCAAAGAGATACTTACTCATCGCATATGGGTTGAGCGGGCGCAACTGGTGTGTTTGTCCCACACTCCAACCGTGTTCGCCACTGCCATACACAGATGCACTACTGGCATAGATGAATGGTATGCCCCGCGAAAGCGCATATTCAGCCAGTCGCACGCTGTAGCGGTAGTTATTGGATGCGAGAAATTCTGCATTCCGTTCGGTTGTATCGGTTCGAGCACCAAAATGGATGACCGCTTCAAGATCACCGATCGTATCGTGCTCAATTCCGGAGAGAAATTCCTCTGGCGTTGCGAGGTATCGGAAGCGCTTACCGATAAGATTTTTCCACTTCGCATTTTCGCCCAACCGGTCAACGACGCACACATCGCTGACACCTGCAGCATTTAGGCGCCATAGCAGGATACTTCCGATAAAGCCTGCACCGCCTGTGAGGACTATCATTCATCCTGCTGCGACGGTGCGACGGCGAAATCCTTCTACGAATGCCTTGAGCACTGCATCAAGCTTCTCCTTGATTTCTGGCGTCAGATCTTTTGTTGTTGCGATTGCGTCAAGGAGATCAACATGCGCGGTGTCGAGAAATTCGTAGAGTTCCTGTTCGAATGTTTGGAGCGATTCAACAGGCAAATCATCCACATACCCATTCGTCGCGGCATAAATGAGCGCAACTTGTTTTTCGACGGGTACGGGACTGTATTGTTTCTGCTTCATCAGCTCGACAAGCCGCGCTCCGCGACGGAGCTGCTGTTGTGTTGTTTTATCGAGGTCCGATCCAAACTTGGCAAATGCTTCCAGCGCACGATACTGCGCCAGCTCCAGCTTGAGCGGCCCTGCTACCTTTTTCATCGCCTTGATCTGTGCATTACCACCGACCCGCGACACCGAGATTCCAATATTTAGTGCCGGACGGATTCCTGCATTGAACAAACTTGTCTCGAGATAGATTTGCCCATCGGTAATCGAGATAACGTTCGTCGGGATATAGGCAGACACGTCACCTGCTTGTGTTTCGATCACGGGTAACGCTGTTAGCGATCCTCCTCCATACCCATCGCTGAGTTTGGCTGCTCGTTCGAGCAAACGACTGTGGAGATAGAATACATCACCTGGATAGGCTTCTCGCCCTGGAGGGCGACGCAACAGAAGCGATACCTGACGATATGCCGCCGCTTGTTTCGAAAGATCATCGTACACGATGAGCGCATGCCGCCCACTATCGCGGAAATATTCACCCATCGCAGCACCACAGTATGGGGCAATGAATTGCAGAGGTGCTGGATCCGAGGCATTGGCAACCACGACAATCGTGTAGTCA
This sequence comes from Chlorobiota bacterium, assembly GCA_026416585.1. GTDB lineage: Bacteria > Bacteroidota > Ignavibacteria > Kapaibacteriales > NICIL-2 > NICIL-2. The sequence continues at coordinate 95,038 of JAOAEV010000008.1, forward strand.
AGCGCACCATACTGCTCTAATGTCGCCACAACATTGGCTACCGTCGAGGCTTTCTGACCAATTGCTACGTAAATGCAGTACATTGGTTTGATTCCACGGCGCGCTGCTTCTTCGGTGTGTGTGTGACGCTGATTGATGATTGTGTCAATCGCAACAGCAGTTTTTCCGGTCTGTCGGTCACCAATGATCAATTCACGCTGCCCCCGGCCAATGGGAATGAGTGCATCGATTGCTTTGATTCCCGTTTGCAGTGGCTCTTTGACGGGCTGACGATAAACAACACCAACAGCTTTGCGCTCGATCGGTAGTGCGTGTGGTGTCTCGATTGGACCTTTACCATCGATCGGCACACCGAGTGGATTGACTACGCGCCCAAGCAGTGCTTCGCCGACTGGCACCGATGCAATGCGACCAGTGCGTCGAACAGTGTCTCCTTCCTTGACCAAACGGTCGTCACCAAAGAGAACCACACCGACGTTATCTTCCTCGAGATTGAGCGCAATGCCCATGACACCGTTGGGGAATTCGATCAGTTCTGACGCCATGCATCTGGTCAAGCCATAGACACGTGCGACGCCGTCACCGACTTGTAAAACAGTACCGACTTCTTCGATTTCCGCCTCAAGCTCGAAGCCGGATAGCTGCTTGCGGAGAATTGCCGAAATTTCTTCTGGACGAACTTCAATCATTGTCACGATTCCGGTTGTGTTACATGTCTGCCATTGGCGAAGAGAAGTTGCTCACGGAGCCGCTGAAGCTGACCAACTAGACTTGCGTCCAGTCGTACATCATTGCATTCGACAATTAGCCCACCGAGAATCGCCGGCTCGATACGATAGTGAATTTGCGGTGTGCCTCCGAATCGTGTTGCCACAAGCGATTCGATGCGGGGGTAAATATCGGCAGGTAGCTCTACCGCCGATACCACACGAGCACGAACTATGCCGACGTATTGGTCATACAGTGTAATGAATTGCTCGGCGATTTGATCAAGCACGTTTTCACGTCCTTTAGTACAGACCAGCTGCAGGAACGCTCGAAAGAGAGGATGCGTCTGCTCGCCAAAAATCGCGTCGAGTACCGCCTTTTTGCGCTCGGCTGCGATAACAGGATTCCGCAACAGTGCGCGCAGTGGTGCCGATGCTCCCAATGCAATGTGGAATAACTCGACCGATTGCATGACCTGGTCGAGTGCACCGGCATTGAGTGCTGCATCGAGCAGCGATTGTGCATAACGTTTTGCGACACGGGCGTTTCGCATCGGGTACCTCGTGTCAATTTGCTCGTTCCAGTTGCGCCAGCGACTGTTCGACGAGTCGCCGGTGCTGCTCACTATCGAGCTGCTGTGCAAGCAATCTCTGCGCTGCTTGGAGAGCAAGCTCTGCAACTTCGCCTCGAAGCGCAGCGCGTGCGTCGGCAATCATGCGTTCGATTTCGCGCTCAGCTTCGCGGAGCTTCTCCTGCTTGACAAGCTCTCCTTCCTCGGCAGCCTTTGTGACGATGCGTTCAGCTTGTTGTCGGGCATTGCGCAGCAGTTCAACCATTTCCGCGTGTGCACGTTTACGCTGCTCTTCAGCGTCGGCAAGCAGGCGCTGCGCCTCGGAACGAGCATGTTCTGCTGCGCGCAGAGACTCAGCGATTGTCTGTTCGCGACGTTCGAGTGCCACACGAAGCGGTTTATACCCGAATTTGGCGAGGATAAACAGGTACAAACTAAAGTTGACGAGCGTCCAGATTATCAACCCTGGACTTATCTGCAGCAATCCTTCCATTACGCACCGAAAAAGTAGTGGAGACTTGGTACTGCGGCTGTGAGAGCCTTAGGATTATCCCTTCAGCGCAAGGAAAATACAGACGACCAATGCAAAGAGCGCAACCCCTTCGATCAAGGCTGCACCGATGATCATTGTCGTTCGGACGTCACCTGCTGCTTCGGGTTGGCGTGCACCAGCTTCCAACGCTGCGGCTGCCAACCGCCCAATTCCATTACCGACACCCAACACAGTGATACCGCAACCGATACCAGCTGCCAACCACGCAAGACCATAACCGTCCATCGAAACAACTCCGAAAAAAGTTCAACAAACTTAGAGCGATACTGCTGTGTGATGTTCATCATGGTCATGCGCATGGTCACCCAGCGCCAAACCGACGAACACCGCTGTCAGCACAGTGAATATGTATGCCTGCAAAAAGCAGACGAGCGTTTCCAACAGGTAAATAAAAATCGAGAAGCCCACAGACATTGGGGCAACGAATATCGAACGGAAGTAGAAAATCAACCCAATGAGCGAAAGCAAAATAATGTGCCCCGCCGACATGTTTGCGAACAAACGAACCGTCAGCGCAAACGGTTTTGTGAACAGACCCAAAATTTCGATCGGTACCATGATTGGTGCCAAGTATGCCGGTGCACCACCGAGTAAGTGATGGAGCCACCCGTTGATACCAATCTCGCGTATCGCCAAGCCATTGATCACCACAAATGCCGTTATCGCCAGTGCTGCTGTCGTTCCGATAGCGCCTGTCGCCGTGTGCATTCCTGGCAATAACCCAAGAAGATTCAGTACTAAAATGAACAGGAATAGCCCGACAAAATATGGCATAAATTGCCGTACCAGCCGTTCAGACCGGAGGTTCGGTCGAACAACTTCGTCGCGTATGTACACAACGATTGCCTCCAATGCATTTTGCAGTCCACGTGGTGGCATAAGCGGATCACGCCGATATCGCCGCCCCGCTACAAAAAAGAGCGCAAGAACGATAAGCATTCCGATCCACTGGAAAACAACAAGGTTTGTCACCGATAAGTCAAGAGCTGGCGATGCACCATCAGTTGCACGAACAATATGCCCCTTGCTAATGCGGTATTCCCCCTCTTGCTCCATCGCATGGGCATTGCGATAAAAGTGCCACCTGCCGCCATCATAGAGCACAACAGGTAGCACGTCCGATGTCGTAAATGCAATGTTCAACTCATGATGATCGCCCAGTTCCTGCAGCAGGTGCGGAATAACCTGGCCCGGAGGTATTTCCTCCGCGTGTGCATGCTGTGTTGCCAACGTGTCAGTTGCAGTCGAACTCATGCGTTACCACGTAGTAAAAGGAACTCGTTGACGCCGATAGCGGCGACGCCGACGCAACGGTGTTTTAGCGTTTTCGTGACGTGCGTGCAAAAAAAAAGCCTCGACGATCACCATCACGAAAAATGAAACCATGAGCGCCAATGCTAACGCTAGTTTGTGCAAATCGAAGATTGTGACAACAGCCGCGATAATGATGACCATCATCACCAGACGCAAAGCCATCGCCGTCAGCACAAGCGATGTCGCGCGATTAACCGGCAAATGTTGTGCTCTGCGTGCCACAAGTAATCCAGCTGCGATATTGGCGAGGCTAAGCAGGATGCCCACCATAGCGCTGAGCAGTATATGCGACGTCGTGCTCAATGCCCTGCCGCCGAATTGTCCGACTTCTGCCGCAACTGTTGTCGGTCTAGCCGTGCGATAGTTCGTATAAACTGTACAATCGCAGCGACAACACCAAACACAAACCCAATGATGGTCCACACTGGACGCATCTCAGTTGCACGATCGAGGAACCAACCGAGCCCTCCACCAGCAAGCACTGTCACTGCAAGCTCGACGCCAAGTGTCGCAAGCGGCGCGAGTTGACGGAGGGCAGTATGAGTCGGTGTCCGCAGCAGTCGGTTGGTCACAGGCATGCGCTCAAAGAACCTTGTTACAATTTGCAAAAATATGGTACTGACAGCCGATGCAACCATGCGAACCGAATGTTCAGAGCAACGGGTCATCGTCTTAGGTCCTTTCTCCCAACACTCGCATGGGACGGAGCATCACCAGACGCTGGAGTTGAAACCGCTTCACAGCATAACGCTCCAAGTGTTCTTTCATCGCTTCGACTGAGTCGGTCACGAGCACCAGTTGACGGTCAGTTGGTGAGATAGTTCCTTCCTCGGTCATTTGAGTAAGCAATGCCTCGACAGGAGCCCAATAATTGGTATCCATCAGCACTATTGGGAAACGCTCGATTTTCCCTGTCTGAATAAGGGTGAGTGCTTCGAACAATTCATCAAGCGTACCGATCCCTCCAGGCAGAACAACGAAGCCGTATGAGTACTTGACGAGCAACACTTTTCGCACGAAAAAGTAGCGCACTGTGATCCACCGATCCAAATAGGCGTTCGGCTGTTGCTCGTGGGGTAGCTCGATATTGCAGCCGATCGAACGTCCACCGGTTTCACGCGCACCACGATTGGCTGCTTCCATTAGCCCCGGACCACCACCAGTCATGACGGTAAAACCCATTTCAGCGATCTGGCGACCGACGCGGAGCGCCATGTCGTAGTAGGGATGATTTTCACCGATTCGCGCAGAGCCAAACACTGTGATACACGGCCCGACGAAATGTAGCGATCGGAAACCACGAAGGAATTCCCATGCAACACGCATGACAAAACGCAGCTCCTCCCACCGTCCATGTGGACCGGTCAGCGCGTAGCGCTCATCGGTATGCAATAGTCGAATACTCATTGGCTAATACCCACGGAGTCGCAATTGTCGGATAATACGATCGGCATAAACGTACTCAACATTGCCGAATACTTCACTCTCCGGCAGCACAATCAACTCACCTTCCGTTGCAATAACACTGGGATCGTACGCAGTATTGGATAGGACTGTTGCTTCTTCTGGACGAAATTCGTTATCGACATCGGTAATGGTAACAATTGCACCTATATGTTTCGTACTGCGGTCCATCGGCATCAAATCGCTCGAGAGCATTAGCCATGGAATGCGCAGACGAACTATATAGCCATGCTGCTGACGCATAGCATGAATAGCGACATCTGCGAATGCTTTCATACGCAGCCGGGTCAACATGCTACTATCGTTGACGAGCAGTATTGCTCTCGGTAGCTGCTGTTGAAAATTACCAAAATGAATGCTCAAACCGACCAGTGGTGCATCTGAACGTCTCCGTATCGTAATGCCGCGTTTTTCTCGTCGTACAGCAATGCTCGGTAGCGTCGAATCCGACACAAACAAATCAAACCATAACTCTAACCGATCTGACGGACACGTGTCACAGTATGCAATAACGACTTCATCGTCTCGCACTGCAACAGTTAGATACAAATAACTTGTGTCATACACTCCCGCTAACGTCATTGAGCAATCATCTGGACCACTCCAGTAGTATGCACCGCGCTGGACATAATCAACACTTGCCACATGAGCTCTCCGCTGATAACCATGCCCCGGAATTACACCACGGGGATAGATGGGTACAAGACTACATTTTCGCTCAAGCACCGGATTACCGCTGAGTGTCGTTGTCCACTGCTCCCGTATTTCGAGTCCTGCATAGCTGAGAGTTTGATCAAGTGTGTAGCTGCCAAGCCGTCGCGTCCGATATTCAGTGGCTGTCACCAGTGCGATACCATCGAAACGATACCCGGTTATTCTCCAGTTGAATTGCTGTAACTTCTCCGTGATGTAGCATATTCCATAGCGTATGACAACACCGACTTCCAGTGGAAGCTCAACAAAGCGGTATTCTTTCGTGGCAATGTGGGTCAAATAACCGTCCACGTCCACGAACAAATAAACCCATAAGCGCTTCCCTTTTTCAGCACGATGACGCACAACGCACGCCAAATCGTAATTTCCATCACCGGAGAAATCCCCCGCATCCCATGAGTAGAACGTTGTGCCACGGGCATCTGAAAACACCGTATCGAGGTCACTAATAAGTTCCCGATCGAAGTATAACTCGAGTTTTCGATAGAATTCATCACGTGTCATGCCGGACTGCGCCAGAGACAAAGTTGTCAGCATGACACCAATGACGAGCGCAGCAAGCGTCTTACAGTGCCTCATTAGCAAGCCGGGCAAATTCGACGTCATCGAGGCGGTAGAGCTGCCATTGGGATAAACACCGAGCACCGAGTGCGCGATAGAAGCTATGAGCTGCTTCGTTCCAATCGAGAACGAGCCATTCCATGCGCCCACAACCGCGCTCCATCGCAACACACGCCAGGTATTGCATTAGTGCACGTCCGACACCTTGTCCGCGCCACTGTGGTAGGACGAAGATGTCCTCTAAAAATAGCGTTGATGCCGCACGAAACGACGAGTATGTTTCAAAGAATATGCAGTAGCCACATAAGGCATCGCCCAGATAAGCTAGGAGCGCACTGTACCGTGGTGGGCTGTGCTCGAAGCAATCACGGAAAAGTCGCTGATGAGCATCATGGTCAGGTGGCACAAGCCGTTCGTATTCTGCCAGTGCACAGATGAGCTGAAAGAAATCATCGAAGCGCTCTGGAGTCAGTGGTGCGATCCGAACAGCGTTCATAGCATCGCAGCCAAGATATCGTCAGGCACTTCGATCTCCATCATAAGCATTGCCGACGCAATAGTCTTACCTTGTGCGTCGAGTTTAAGCGAAACAGTACCTCCACCGCCGAGCGCACCATGCAAAATAAAATTGAGTGCCCACAAGTTTGGCAGTTCGTAGCGCTCCACCGGACCAGTACACAAACCGGTGAAATGCGCAGCAACACGCTCGACCGTTAGATAATCCCGTAGAATTGGATACCACTCTTGGCGATATGCAATGACTCCACAGTTTGCAGCATCACCTTTATCGCCACTTCGTGCATGGGCGAGTTTGTAGAGCGGAATACGAGCCATCAGACCATGTGAAATGTTCGACTTTGCGTGCAAACTACGACGCACGACCACGCAACAACCAACCGAGTACAATCGGTGTCAACAGTGTTGATGCCATAACCATCAGCATAATTGCCGAATATTCCTCTGCAGAGACCACACCAATTCCCAACCCAACCGACGCAAAAATCAATCCCACTTCACCACGCGGCACCATTCCCCAACCAACTATCCATCGCCGGACAGGACCAGCAACGGCACCCGCACATAACTTTCCAGCTACAGCGATGAGTGTAATCAGAAACCCTGCACCTAACACATGCAATGAGTTGAACGTGCGTAAGTCAACGCTAAAGCCAGTCATCACAAAGAAAATCGGTACAAAAAAGTATGAGAGTGGTTGAATCATCTCCTCAATGTGGTGCAGACGATACTGATTGAGCACTTCGATTAAGCGACTGCGGGTAGGCTCACCAAGTTCTGGCACGATGTCGTGCTCAATCGTTTCGACGATTTCTGGCGCACGGTAAATGTTGAAGTGCACCCGATCAAGTATCAACCCTGCGCCGAAAGCTCCAATGATCGGCGCCAAATCATCAATGTATGCTATATAGCTTACAAGGAAACAAAATGCTGTCGGAACAGCAAACTTCATCGTTGTGGAGGTGCTCAACCGTGCCATCCATCGAGCAAGTAGGGGTGCGAGTCGTCCGCCAAGAACAATAGCGCCCACCAGAAATATCAGCGATTTACTAACGATAATCGCAACATCAAGCAGATCAAAGGCACCCGTTTTGACTATCCCCTGAACGACGGCCAGAATAATCACACCGAGGAGGTCGTCAATGACTGCTGCACCCAAAATGATGCTCGCTTCTTTACTGGTGGAGACTCCAAGATCGCGAAAGACTCGGACTGATATGCCAACCGATGTTGCTGTCAGAGTCGCACCGAGAAAAATATGCGTGTTGGCACTCATGTCAGGATACAGATATTGCCCGAGCAGATACCCGCCTATAAACGGAAAAAATACCCCAACGGTCCCAACAAGTGTTGCTCGCAATCCCACTCGACGAAATTGATCGAGATTCGACTCTAACCCGATTTGGAAAAGTAGCACAATTGTACCAACTTCAGCGAGGAATTGCATGACAACACTTGTACGCATTGGCTCAAGCCACCGGACCCCCATGAGTGCAAGACCACTGAGCACAATCCCTGCCAGAATTTCACCGAGCACGGGGGGCTGCCCCAATCGTTCGATCGCACTGCCGATGCGTGCAGCCATGATCACCACAACAATCCAACCAAGCGCAACAAAAATTTCCTCTGATTGCCCCGCTCCACCAGCAGCCAACAATTCCACCACACTGAAACTGAGTGCAACGACAGCGACAATCACCCAGCGGATCAAGCGGTGCGCATCAAGTGTTAGCATGCCTTTCAAACAGAACAATTCACCAATTGCTGGCGAAAATAGTCTGCTGTTCGCCGCAACCCTTCTGTCCGAGACACTCGAGGCTCCCAACCAAGCAACTGCTGCGCCCGCGAAATATCTGGCTGGCGAATCTTAGGATCATCTTCAGGCAGTGGGTGAAATTCGATTGGGCTTGAAGAACCGACAAGTTCTCGGATTTCTTCAGCCAACTGTAGTACGGAGATCTCATCCGGATTGCCGAGATTGACTGGTTCAACAGCGTCTGACTCGAGCAAGCGAACAATACCTTCAACCATATCGCTGATGTAGCATATCGAGCGTGTTTGCAAACCATCACCAAATACTGTCAGTGGTTCGCCACGCAATGCCTGTGTCATGAACGCGGGGATCATCCGTCCATCATTAAGCCGCATTCGCTCGCCATAAGTGTTGAAAATTCGCGCGATGCGGGTATCGAGCCCATGATAGCGGTGATAAGCCATCGTCATCGCTTCGGCAAAGCGTTTGGCTTCATCGTACACGCCACGAACACCGACAGGATTGACATTGCCCCAGTAGCTTTCCGGTTGAGGGTGGACCAAAGGATCGCCATATACTTCGCTTGTGCTTGCCAGTAAAAATCGCGCGCCCTTTGCTTTGGCGAATCCCAGTGCTTTATGCGTGCCCAGCGAACCCACCTTCAACGTTTGTATCGGATATCGTAAATAGTCCATCGGCGATGCTGGCGAGGCAAAATGCAGTACATAGTCAACCGGACCTTCTACGTAAATGAAGTTAGTTACATCATGGCAGATAAAACGAAAGTGCGGAGTACCAACAAGGTGCGCGATATTGTCGGGCGAGCCAGTGATGAGATTATCCAGGCAAATAACTTCATCACCACGGCCGACGAAATAGTCGCACAGATGCGATCCGACAAAACCTGCGCCACCTGTAATGACGATGCGTGCCATCTCTAACCAACAATAATGCTAATGATGCGAACAATTTGCCGACCGACGAGTGCGTAGCTCCCAACCAGCAAACACCAGGTGAAGGTAACTGCGAACCACCCGCGGGATGAATGACGTCGGCAAAGGACATCAAAAAGGGAGGCATAGCCACCAGCAACAACATCATTCCAGCTAATTAATTGCGGAGAAACGTTCTGCGCTCGAGCGAGTGCAAGCACACATTCTGCTCGGCGAAGCTGGCGGCGAAAGTCATAGCCCCAGAGAGTCAGCAGTAACAAGTACACCTGATACTGCACCAGAGAAAATGACTGCCGCTCACTCGGTTGAATTTCGACCAACACAAGCGGCAGCCACATCATTCCTGCAAGCGCGAACGCCATCCGGACAAGTCTGCCAAGCACGCGACGTTCGGCAACCCATGCTCCACCGAGCACGTGTTCGGTTACTGGAGGTATTCGGCGCATGGGGTAGTGAGCTTCTTGTTACTCAGAGGTTTCCGACCCAGCTTCTTGATTTGCTGCTTGTGCCTTTCGGTGCTTACGTTCAGCGCGCTTTTCTTTGTTGCGCCAATAGCGCTTGAGCACACGTTCGCGGTGTTCGGCAACAAGTTGCTCGATTTCTTCCGGCAAGCGACCTTGACGTTGCAGTGCTCGCCGCAAAAGCACACCGTCGTAATACAAGATGTTGCGAACAGTGTCACTCATCTGAGCACCGACGTCGATCCAGTAGATCGCTCGTGCGTGGTCAATACTGATGGTCGAGGGTTGGGTCATTGGGTTGTAATACCCAATGCGTTCGACGAAACGACCGTCGCGCTTTGCACGCGAATCAGTAGCGACAATGTCGTAGAAAGGATCATGCGTACGTCCACGACGACGCAAACGGAGTCGGACCATGATATGTACTGGACGCGATAGTGAAACATGAATTGGTAGTGCGACTTGTCGTAGCTCGTGCAGCAATAAGGCATGCACGCTTTTCAGCTACCGCGGCTTTGCCGCGTCGAGCGTCCACGACATGCACTCCCATTGTTTAGCGTTTTGTATCAGTGCCGATCATCGTCGGAAGATTACGGAGCTTGACTTTTCCAGTCGTGACGGCACGCATAAGCTTTTGCATTTCGTCGAATTGTTTGATCAAGCGATTGACGTCCTGAATACTCGTGCCACTGCCACGTGCGATGCGTAGCCGACGCGAACCATTCATAATTCGAGGATTGCGCCGCTCTTGTGGCGTCATCGAGAGAATCATTGCCTCGATTTTTGTGAAGGCACGGTCGTCGAGCTCAACATTCCGCAGCGTTTTATCCATGCCCGGAAGCATGCCAAGTAGCTCGCGGATCGAACCCATACGACGGATCATACGCAACTGGTCGAGAAAGTCCTCGAAGTTGAACTCACGCTTGCGAATTTTTTCTTCGAGTTCTGCTGCTTTTGCTTCGTCGAATTCTTGCTGGGCACGCTCAACAAACGAGACGATGTCGCCCATCCCAAGAATCCGCGATGCGATGCGGTCGGGATGGAACACCTCGAGTGCATCAAGCTTTTCACCAGTACTGACAAACTTGATTGGCTTACCGACAACGTACCGCAGCGACAGTGCAGCACCTCCACGTGCATCGCCGTCGAGTTTACTGAGTACGACACCGGTTAAGCCAACACGCTCATCGAATGTGCGTGCTGTGTTGACGGCATCTTGCCCTGTCATTGCATCGCACACAAAGAGCACTTCATGTGGGGAGATTGTGCGACGTATCGCAGCAACCTCTTCCATCATCGGTTCATCAATAGCAAGCCGCCCCGCCGTGTCAACGATGATGTGCGTTCGCGCGAACTTGCGCGCATACTGCAGCGACTCGCGCGCGATGTTGACGGGATCGGCACCATCCATCGAGAACACAGGGACATTCACCGTCGCTGCTAACGTCTTCAATTGCTCGATAGCAGCCGGACGATAGACATCGGCAGCAACAAGCAGTGGTTGCTGTCCTTTTTTCCGTAGTATTGCTGCCAGTTTTGCCGCAAAGGTCGTCTTTCCTGACCCCTGCAAGCCGACGACCATTACAATCGTGGGAGGCTGTGCTGAATGTGTAAGATCAGCTTTGGTGTTGCCCATGATTGCAACCAGCTCATCGTAGATGATTTTGACGATGAGTTGGTCGGGAAGAATTTTACCCTTGACTTCCGTCCCAATTGCTTTCGCCTTGACATCCTCGATAAACCGCCGAACAACATCTACATGCACGTCAGCATCGAGCAATGCCCGGCGCACTTCGGCAAGTGCATCAGCGATATTATCCTCGGTGATGCGTGCCTGCCCACGAAGCTTCTTAATAGCTTCTTCCAGACGTGATTGGAGACTTTCGAACATCGAGTGTCTGTTGGTGACTGGTCAGCAAGGCTGCAAAAATACGGGATACTACATTCGGCTACGTCTACGGTACTAATTGGATGCCTGTCTATACAGCCGAGAATGCGTTCATTTGCTTTTTCTTCAAATGTGCACCTGCGCTCAGATTTCCGTGCAACCAGCCGGCTCAAATAACGTATTGTGCATGCGAGCGTGAACGCTCCAACCGTGTGTACACTTTTTGGAAAAAGCGATAATGCGCCATCGTGCACTGATCGGGTCTGCCCTCATTTGCATCGGTGCCGGACTTCTCGGTCAACGGAGCATCAGGCTTTTACCCTTTGACAACTCTATTCGAATTGCGGTGCAGAGCCTCTCGAATGTTGCAATCGGGATTGCAGGGATTGTTCTCGACACCATCTGGCGCAACAAACGTACGCTATGATACCGGCTATTGTACCTTTGCACAGACGTGCATATGCCCCACTTTACATATGAGAGGGCAACGCCTTACAACAGCGGTATATGAAACAATCCTGCTTTTTGCTGGTGTTGTATCGGCAACAATCGGGCTTCGTGGCTTTTTGCTACCGGTAGGCTTTCTCGACGGAGGCGTAACGGGAACATCGCTCTTGCTCGCAATATTGACCCATGTTCCGCTCTCGGTCTGGCTGGTTCTCATCAATGCACCGTTCATCGCTGTAGCGTACCGCAGTCAGGGTGCACAATTCGCATTGAGAACACTTGCTACAATCGTGCTGCTGGCTGTATCGGTAGCGATCTTCCCCCTCGAGGTCGTCACTCGAGATAAGTTTCTCGATGCCATCTTCGGTGGAATTTTTCTGGGTGCAGGTATCGGGTTGGCTATCCGCGGCGGTGCTGTACTCGACGGCACAGAGATACTTGCCATCATGATTAGCCGCCATACAATCCTGAGTATCGGCGACGTAATCTTGATTTTCAACGTTATTCTGTTCAGTATTGCTGCATTTGTGCTCTCGATCGAGGTTGCCCTCTATGCGGTGATCACATATACAGTGGCATCAAAAACGGTTGACTTCATCGTTGACGGCATCGAAGAGTATATCGCCGTCATTATCGTCTCCGACCGAAGCGATGATATTCGTCGTGCAATCATTACACAGCTCGGCAGTGGCTGCACAATTTTCGATGGCAAACGTGGATTCGCTCTCGAACAAGGGCAAATGCGCCAAGCCACAATCCTATTCAGTGTTATCACACGACTCGAAGTGACGCGCTTTCTTGCCACAGTACGCAGTATAGATACCGACGCATTTGTTGTCATGATGAGTGCAAAAGATCTTCGCGGAGGGTGGGTCAAAAAACGCCCCCTACAACACTGAACCTTTCTCGACCGCACTTCAACGGTATCTTCGCAACATGTCTCACGTTGATGGACACTCCATATTATGTCTTTGGGTTTTGCGACAAAGGCAATACACGTTGGACAAGAACCTGATGCACTCACGGGCAGTGTCACTGTGCCGCTGTACCAAACGTCAACATTTGCCCAGGAAGCAATAGGTAAACATAAAGGCTACGAGTACGCTCGCACTCAAAATCCAACACGGACAGCATGGGAACGCAACATTGCTGCGCTCGAGGAAGGCACCGACGCGGCTGCCTTTTCCAGCGGTATGGCTGCAATTGATACTGTTGCCCGTTTATTCAACGCCGGAGACCATATCGTGCTTGCAGAGGACATGTATGGTGGCACGTTCCGGCTGTTTGATACCGTTCTTTCGCGGCACGGACTTCAGTTCGATACCGTTGACATGTGCGACTTCGATGCGGTCCGCCGCTCCATCCGCTCAAATACGAAATTGCTTTTTACCGAAACACCCACAAATCCGCTGATGAATATCAGCGACATCACCACACTCGCCGAGATCGCACACGCAGCAGGTGTTCTGCTTGCAGTTGACAATACATTCGCCTCGCCGTACTTTCAACGACCGCTGACGCTAGGCGCTGATATCGTCGTGCACTCGGCAACAAAATACCTCGGGGGCCATTCGGACTTGGTTCACGGAGTAGTCGTTGTGCGTTCGTCAGAACTTGCCGAGCGGTTGTACTTTATCCAAAACACCGTCGGTGCAGTGCCAGGACCATTCGAATGTTGGCTACTGCTTCGGTCGGTAAAAACTCTGGCGCTGCGAATGGAACAGCACCAACGCAATGCCCTTGCTATCGCTGAGCTTTGCAGCACTCATCCGGCAGTCGAGCTTGTGTATTATCCAGGTTTGCCGACCCACCCACAGCATCAATTGGCAGCACAGCAGATGAGTGGTTTTTCCGGCATGGTCTCGATCGATCTTGGCTCGCGGCACCGTGCTGATCGGTTCATTGCTGCACTGCGCTTGATCACGCTCGCCGAATCGCTCGGTGGCGTGGAATCACTCGTCTGCCACCCAGCAACAATGACCCATGCGAGCATTCCCGAGCCGATACGACTTCAACGCGGCATCACCGATGGACTTGTTCGGCTCAGCATTGGCATCGAAGACACCACTGACCTACTTGAGGATGTACTGCATGCACTCGACAGTTGCCGATAACATACCTCGGCTGCTGGCACTCGAAACAAGCGGTGCTGCATGCAGTATCGCGCTATTAGCTGGTGAGCAGCTTCTTGCCGAATATGCTCTTGAAGAGCCAAACGTCCACGACCGTATGCTGGCAGTATCAGTCGAGCGTATTCTGGATGATACACACACACAGCCGGAGATGCTCGATGCACTTGCTGTATCCGCCGGACCAGGCTCCTTCACGGGACTACGGATCGGACTGGCGTTTGCCAAAGGATTCTGCTTCGGTACTGCTACACAGCTGATCATGGTTCCCACCCTCGAGGCATGCGCATCATCTGCAGTTCCAATCGCCAAGCATATTCCCGAGTGTGACATCGCCGCAATTGTTCATGCACACGACGACCTATACTTTGCTCAGCACTTTGCTTGTGATGGCACACCTTTGACTGAACCTGCCGTTTTAGAACACAACATTATTGAGCAACGCATAACGATGCAGACGATCGTCTGTGGTTCTGGGGCTCGTGAGTTTCGTCATGGTATTCACATTCCCGGACTGGCACGACTGACCGCACGGTTTGTCGCACGCCGTGCACTCGCGTTGTTGGCGGCTGCGGAAATCTCCGACCCAGCCAATGCAGCACCTCTTTACGTTGAAGAGTTCGCACCGAAACGACGTCTCACCGCCCAGAGTGTGGATTGACACTCGCGGTATCTTCGCATACCCTGTAATCGAACACGACTGAACTCACTGCATTCTGCCGATGATCGAACGGTACACACGCCCGCAGATGGGCAGTATCTGGAGCGACGAAAACAAGTACAGCATCTGGCTCGAGATTGAACTGCTTGCAGTCGAGGCACACGTCAAACTCGGTATCGTGCCGCAAAGCGATTATGACGAACTCCGTGCAAAGGCTCGATTCTCTGTCGAACGCATTGCCGAAATCGAGCGCACAACCAAACATGACGTCATTGCATTTTTGACCAACCTTGCTGAAAACGTTGCTTCTCCTGCCTCTCGATGGTTGCATTTAGGCATGACCAGCAGCGATGTACTCGACACATGTTTAGCCGTCCAGCTTAAACAAGCTGGGGAATTACTCTTGGACAATCTTGACAAGCTCCGCTCAGCACTGGCGCAAAAAGCAGTGGAACATCGCTCGACGATCTGCGTCGGTCGCACACATGGTATACATGCCGAACCGATGGTCTTTGGCTTGAAGTTTCTGCTCTATCATGAAGAATGTATCCGCAATATCGAGCGCATGCGTCGGTCCGTTGAGACGGTTGCTGTGGGCAAACTCAGCGGTGCAATTGGCACATTTGAGCATCTCGACCCACGAGTGGAAGAATATGTCTGCTCAAAACTTGGGCTGCAACCCGATCGTATCACAACGCAAGTAATCCAGCGCGATCGTCATGCCGAGTTCTTGACCACACTGGCTATCATTGCAAGCTCCTTGGAAAAGATTGCTCTCGAGATTCGACACCTCCAGCGCACAGAGGTTCGTGAGGCCGAAGAGCGATTCACAGTCGGACAGAAAGGCTCCTCTGCAATGCCCCATAAACGTAATCCCATCATCAGCGAACGTATCTGTGGCTTAGCACGACTGCTGCGCGGCAATGCAATGGCAGCACTTGAGAACAATGCACTCTGGCACGAACGCGATATTTCGCACAGCAGCGTTGAACGCGTGATCTGCCCTGATTCGACAATCGCGCTCGACTACATGCTCGCACTGACAACTGAGCTTGTCGAAACGCTTGTTGTCTATCCGAACCACATGCTCGAAACTATCGAGCGCTCGCATGGCGTTGTGTACTCACAGACGGTACTACTCGAACTAGTCCGCAAAGGCATGACGCGCGAGGACGCATATGCAATTGTTCAAGCTGCAGCGATGCGGTCATGGGATACAGGACAGCATTTGCGTATGACACTGGCGGACAACCCAACCGTCCGTCACATGATGACCGATGACGAACTGGATGCTATCTTTCGGGGCGAGCGATCATTTGCCAACATTCCGTACATCTACCGACGATGTGGACTCACCTAAGTATTTGGCTCTTTGCACTTGCACTCGTATCAGCAACTGCACAAGAGAACGAACTACCGAAAATCACGCGCAAATGGCGCGTACCGGGTGAGGTCAATGCTCATCAACCAGTGGTTGCACCGGTTCTATCACCCGATGGGAGTGTCTTGTACTTTTCGCGCAAGTACTATCCCGGTAACATCGGTGGGTCGAGTGATCCTGATGATATTTGGCTAGCCCATCGCACGAGCGATTCGACATGGGGCACACCACAACGACTCGACGTCCTCAACACACCCAATAGCGATGTGCTGTTCGGCTTTGCTGCCGACGGAAAAACCGCACTTGTCCAGCGAGGCAGCGGTGGCGGGGAAACTGAGCAGTTTGTACTCGCACGCGAAATCAACGGCAGATGGTCATTCGAGCCAATCACGATCGAAGGTTACACCAATCACTCCAGCTACTACTATGCGTTTATGACGCCTGACATGCGGACTCTGGTTTTATCGCTCGAGGGTCCCGACACTCGCGGCGGACTTGACCTCTACGTTTCACACCGCATCGGTGAATCGCTCCATTGGTCCACACCACAGAATCTTGGCTCGACGGTGAACTCATCTGGCATGGAGTCGTCGCCATTCTTAGCACGAGACGGACGTACACTGTACTACGCATCGAGCGGCTTTGCCTCCAACGGCAAGTATGACATCTACATGACACGCCGTCTCGACGATTCGTGGCAACAGTGGTCCGAACCTGTTCGACTTCCGCCACCGATCAACACCGATGAGATGGACCTGTGCTGGTGGCTGTTCCCCACTGGCGATACCGCCGTATATGTCTCCACCGACAACGGCACACGACGCATGGGGATATACCTCGCGATACTGGAAAAGCAATATCAACCGTTGCCGATACGCTCGTGGCAAGTCCGCTTCGATTTCAACAGTGCAGTACTTTCCCCACAACCAATTCCCGATAGCATCGTTGCTCTGCTTCGCACGGCACGGAACATTCGTCTTGCGGGGCACACCGACTCTATCGGAGCCGATCAGTACAACCAACGTTTATCTCAAGCACGGGCACGTGCAGTACGCAATTGGCTGGTCGAACGTGGGCTTTCACCTCAGCGGATCACCGTTGCTGCCTACGGTCGTCATCGCCCGATTGCACCGAACAGCACCGATGCTGGGCGTATGCTCAATCGCCGTGTTGAAATTGAGTGGGAAGACTAACCGGATGCATCGCACTGAAAGGCGATTGATACGCACTGGCCGTCATGATTGGTTGCGAAAGTTCTGTTGGTGGTGATTGCCCCATCGCGTGATAGGCTTGAACGACGTGATAGCGAAACAATTCATCGAAGACGTGCTGAAATGCACTGCGATGTTCGTCACCGAACCACCAAAACCAATCACTTCCTTCCGCGGTGAGCAGGTGACGGTATGCCAGTGCGTATGCACTCGGATCGAGGAACCTTGCATGAGTATCCAGGAGAGTGCGAGCCTCACGTAATATCTCCCATGCTCGCCGATCATCAGGATGGCCAATCCAAATTCGGAAACTCCCACCAATCCATGACCCTGCGACAATATGATCGAGAGTTGTCGTGGAGTGATCGGCAAGCGCTTGTTGGGCAACATCGCTGAAAGTGACCGTTTCGAACTCTTCGCTTTTGCTCAGCATGTCGTAGAGCGCACGGAGGAATGGCTCACCGTTGCGTTCGTAGTACTCCCAGCAGTTTTCTCCATCGAGGATTACTGGGACAACTGCCGTCCGAAGGAAATCACGCCCGTGTTGTTGTATCAACGTTGTGCGGATACGGCGTAAGCGCTCTACAAAATCGGCAACCGCATCACGCGCGTTCCACGTGCTGTACACGAAACCGATTGCGTCGCTCAATTCCGAATTGCGGAAGAGCACAGCAATTCGACGACCATTTCGCTTCCACACGAATGGGCGGTAACATTGGTCTGACTCTCTGTCGCCAAGAGTACGCCGAAGAATTGCACAATCACTCGCTGTCCACTCGATACCACATTCGGCAAGAACATCGAGTGCATCATCGCTTATGCCGCCTTCGCTCAGCCACATTCCCCGTGGCGTAATTCTAAAGTATCGTTGCATTGCATCGAGCGCACGGCGCGTATGCTCGACGGCATCACAGCGCCAAGAGAATGGCGGTTCAAGCGGCTCGATGTCCGAGTCGGATTGTTTTATTGCATCGCTCGAACAGACCAGCGGTAAAATTGGGTGATAATACGGCGATGTCGCTAGTTCTGCACTCCCGCCACGTACCAGATTGCGTAACCGTTGGAATACCGCTACCAATAAGCACCGCTCGAGCGCAACAAGACGCTCGCGATCATCGGAAGTAAAATCCCGTCCGCGTGCAAGCATGTTTTCCACCGACTGAATGCGTCGCGCTGTCTCGCCGAGCCATGTCAACCGCATCCACACTTGCAAATCGCGCCATTCGGATTGCCCCCACGTTTTGTGCTTGTCATTAGCAGCATCATCACGTAGTTGCCGGTACCGAACATATGGATTGATCATGCGCTCGGCATTGCCTACAAATGCCCAACGCAGTAATCGCAGACGTTCATCATCGCCTGCTGTTGCTCTATCCATCGCAGAGAGAACGCCGCACTCATCCTCAATTCGACCATTACAGTAGTCATCAAGTTGTTCAGCAAGAATTGGCGTGACATTATACGTTAGCCGCAAGGTTGGGAAATCGCGGTGAATTGCAGGTAGCTCGGCATAATCCTTTGTTGCATGCAGACGAACCCATGGGAGGACGGCTTGGTTCCCAACACGATAATCAGGCTGGTGGAAGTGCCACAAAATTGCGACGCGCAGGCGGTGGTTCATTATCGTGTAACAGCAAGTGGCGTAACATAGAGCCGCCCACGAATGCGAGCACGTACATAGTACGTACCCGACGCCAATTGCTCTGTTGAAAATACCGAAATCTGCGATGGTGGGATGGTCGCCACCACGGCACCATGCACATCGTAAATGCGGATCGATTCGTCAGGCACCAGAGCCAGCACAATCCAAACTGTGCTGGTGGCTGGGATCGGCCGAATATTGATTGCATCCTCATTATCGGTCAGCTCGACATTACTCACCATCGGCACCGATGCCAACGACACAAGAGAACGCACCGAACGCCCAATATTCAGCGCGATCGACGTGAATGCACCGAGCGAATCGAACTCAATGGTCATCTCCTTTGCGGTGTTTATGACTGTGCGATGATTAGTATCGCTGCGCCCAATAAAACTCAACTCGAGCGGCAACGTGGTGTATACACCGAGAGAGTCCGCCTGAATTTGACGGATATGAACAGTAGCTTTCCATCCATGCTGGGATGGGGTACGGAGTGCTTCAATCGCCAGCACAGGCCATCCTTTCCCACGAATCCACTCATCGAAGAATCGCCGCACAAAATCCTCGCGTCCACTCATTGCAGCAAGTGTGCGCACCAGTGTGTCAATCGTGACGTTGCCATAGCGGAACCGCTCCAATAGATGCCGACACCATACAAAAAACACACTATCGCCGATAGCCCATCGGAGCATACCGAGTACTGCTGCACCCTTTTCATAAATCACGTGCGGATAATTCGACGACGGCGGGGTACGGTCAAAATCATACATCGGCAGGATGCCTTCAAACATCGGGTTGCCAGGCTTGGCATATTGATTCAAGTAATTACTGATCTTGCGCTGCTGTTCGTTGAGATACGCAGCAAAGCCACTCAGTTGCTCGCGCCAGAGCGATTCACAGAACGTCGCAAAGCTTTCGTTGAACCACGCGTCCCGGAAATCCAACGGCGTAACGCAATCACCAAACCATTGATGCGCCAACTCATGCGCGGCGATCAAATTGATCGAGTCTGTCGTGCGAGCCAGTGAAGCTGGATATGAAATCATTGTCTGATGTTCCATTGCGCCCTTTTGCGTCATCACGTACCCGACCTTCTCGAACGGGTACTTCCCGAACCGAGCCTCGAAGGCACGCACCATCTGTGGGAGTAGCCGAAAGTTTCGAACAGTTGCAGTTGAATCAGTTCGGCGAGCATACACCACAATTGGTACATCAAGAGCTGAACGATCGTTGATGACACTCACTACAGATGCCGGTAGTGCCGCAAATGTCAGTAGATACGTCGCCGTTGGAATGTCTGAATGAAAACGATATATCCGCCATCCAAGGCTATCAATTGGGGGCAGCTCTATCCCTCCCGATGCAACAACATACGACACCGGCACACGGAAAGCAAGAGAGAAACTGGCTTTGTCCGATGGATGATCGTAGCACGCGAGCCAATGTTGAGTAGCCGATACGTAATTATTGTAGAACCCTACACCGAGCGCGTACACGATGTTTCCCTCGCGCTGAACACCGCCCCATGAGTAGCCGCTATACGGTGGCTCGCCGGTCATCGTCCCTCGGTATGTAATGCGCAGCAGGACGGTATCGCCCACGTGGTGCGTCGGTAGTGCTGGTACGGCGTAGTGATATGTTGCATCGGTGGGTGTACCGCGAGCGAACCATTCGACAGGTATTGCCCTGCCAAACTGCACATACTCGACGCGAACAACCTCTAAACCGCGCAGATGGAAACGCAGCGTATCCGGTGCTCGACGCCACCGAACACGCCAGCTACACATGCTTTCTCCAAGAACTGGTAGAGGAAGAGAGTCGAGCGCAATAAAAGCATCGTAGTGAAGCACATCGAACGACTGCTCGATAAACTGTGTCGGCGACGAAATCTCTTGTGCAAGCGCAAGCGTACCCGCAAAACACGCGATAATGGCAGCTTTCATCGTTTCAGTGGTAAGGGAACATATGATACCCACTGTGCAAAATACTGCATCCAGTAGCGGCGACATACGATACCATCAAATGCAAGCAAAAGACCCCCGATTAGTGTGGCGACCTCAATCCCACTACGCCATGCGATCACAGTGAAAAATGCAATGATCGCCACACCAACTATGTGTGAGGCTGCATGATTGGAGCCATACGGATTCAATGGTACAGCCGCAAGAAAACTGACACCCAACCAACCGATGAAATTCAACAGCGGCACTCCATAATAGATGCCGTTTTGTTCCCAAACCCACAACCGCATCGGTCCGATCGCGACAGGATCGATGAGCAAATCAAACATCGTCATGGCGAGCGCGATAATGACCCGTGCACGCCAAGCGTGTTGCGTGATTGTCATCGCCAGCGTCCATGCATATGAAAGTAGTACCAGCCATGCTGCAACCATGACAATGGGGACCCCTGCAATCGCTGGTCCCAGCGTTTCGGTGTAGTGATAGCGCCCAAACGGAATACCGATAGCTACCCCGACGATTTCACTGATGAGACCGATAGCCGCACCAAGAGCAAGCCGTGCTCCAAGCGGATGTTGATACACCACAATCACCGCCGCTGCAACCCAGAGAAACAGCATTTCTCCATAGCGTCGGAGTACGGCAAGGTCACTATCGGCAGCAGTGGTAAGACTACCGCCAATCAGAAGAACAGCAAATAGTGTAGCAAGTATTCTACGAATCCATTTCATGTCGCTTGATCAGATCAAAAACCAACTTCGACGAAAGCACGACCATCGGCGTACCTCCACCTGGGTGTGTACTGCCGCCAACATAGTAAAGCCCACGCACGTTCCGATCCCGCAGCGGATGTCGGAGAAATGCTGTTCGGTACGAGTGCGAAGCAAAGCCGTAGATGGAACCTCCGGGCATTCCATATGTGCGTTCAAAGTGTTCTGGTGTCCACACCGAGCGGACAGCGATATCACTTTCGACAATGTGAATACCAGAGCGCTCCAATACGCGCATCATCCGTTCCCAAAGCATCGGTATTGCGTGCTCCCACTGACGCCCCTCAACCGCAGGAGCATTTGCCATCACAAACAGTGTCTCGCCACTTGGCGGTGCAGTCGTTGAGTCGGTTTTACTGGTGACGTTGAGATAGACTGTTGGTTCGCTTGGGAACTCCATGCGGTCGAATAGTTCAACAAATTCGCGCCGATAGTCCGTCGAAAATGCAATGGTGTGATGGAACACATCTGCAGGCAATTGCCGACGCAAGCCAATCAAGAACACGACGCCCGACATTGAGCGCTCAGGAAGTCGTGGTGGCGGCGGCATACCAAGTAACGTGTGTGCTCGTGTCGCATCACCGTTGAATGCTACAACGTCAGCTTCCACGACGTCCCCACTTGCAAGACAAACGCCACGAACTCGGCGGTTTCTCTCGATAATCGAGACGACATCTGCATTCGTTGCAATCATCACACCACGCTCGCGTAGCGCTCCAAGGATCGTCTCGATAATGCGATAAAGTCCGCCGTCAACATACCAACCACCGTGGGCAAATTCAAGATATGGAATAACAAGAAGTGTTGCTGGCGAGCGATACGGTGATGAGCCGACAAAGGTCGGGTAGCGATTGAAAATCTGCCGGATGTACGAACTATGAATATGCCGTTCAACTGTGCGTGAGTAGTTTCCCCACGCATTGCGCAGCGGGAACCATCGGAGAGACCTCACAAGTGCTTGTAGCTGCCGCGATGTTGGCAATTCGAACGGGCTACTCTGAAAAAACGTACGTTGGGACAGCTCGAAGAGCTTTGCTGCTGTTGCCATCAAACGCCAGTAGCCACGACCACCGTCTGGTTCGAGTCGCTCCAACATCGAGGCAATTGCTGGGAGTTTGTCAGGATAGGTAATGCGTTCGCCATCAGGAAAACGATACTGTGTCAGCGGCTGCAAACGCCGAAAACGTAAACTACCGGTGCCTACACCACACTCTTCGAACATCTGTCGGAACACGTGCGGCAGCGTGATCAATGATGGTCCGGTATCAAAGCGGTAACCGTCTTGTGCGAGAATATTCATTTTTCCACCGGCCTGGTGACTGCGTTCGAGAACAGTTACCTGCCACCCGGCGCTGACTGCTCGCAACGCAAGTGATAATCCGCCGAGTCCGGCACCAACGACGATCAATCGTTTTTTCATTCCATCACCTGCTTGGGTCGAATAACACGATAGCGACGATCTTTCCACTCGACGCCACGGCTACTACGCCACCACGACACCACCGCAAGAGCAAGCAGAACGACCTCCGCTATGGGGTGCCATAGAATGCTCCAGAGCTTGTGACCAAATCGCAGTGCCAGTACCAGGCGCGATGCCCCAACCGCACACGCTGCAATCAACAACGGTAATGTCGGTGTGAAGAGAACCGCCATAAATGGTACTGTGAAGACTGCACCGTGAAGTGCAAGCACTACCGGGAAAAGCCACCGTCGCCGAAATCCTGGATAAAAGTTTTTCTGAAAGCCGCGCCAAATCTCCCCGAAAGTCTGATACATCCGCACATGTACAATCTCTTGCCCATCGCAACACAACGATTTCTCGCCGGATTGCCTCCAATGCCGCGCCAGAGCCGTGTCTTCGAAAAGCTCTGTACGAACAGCAGAGTGCCCGCCCAGACGGAAATATGTTTGCCGATCGCATAACATGCACGAGCCATGCGCTAATGCATAGCGCGGGTGATTCGACAGTTGTTGTAGGGGTGAAGGCAGGAGCGTCATTACGTAAAAATCTAACATCGGCATGAGCACACGCTCAACCGGGGACACCATCTCAATCTTGGGCCATGCCGATAGCAGTGTTGCGTTACATGCACGCGCAGTTGCGATCAACCGCTCGACACTACCGGGGTTTAGTTGTGCATCCGCATCGAGAAAGAGAAGCCACTGACTCTGTGCCGCTGATGCCAAGCGATAACATGCGTGTGGTTTACCGTACCATCCGTTGGGCAGCGGTACTGTCTCCAGCACACGAACACGTTGGTCTCGTTGACTCCACGTTTGGGCTACGTAGTGGGTCGTGTCAGTGGACTGGTCATCGTAGATAAGCACTTCTGCAACGACGTCACCGCAGGCAAGGACACTTTCGATACAACGGCCAAGCACCCCCTCTTCATTCCGCGCTGGAATAAGAACACTGATGTACGTGTCCAGTACGCCCACTGGAGAACGTGTACGCAAGAATGCAATCGCATTGATCGTAGCCAGCACGAAAAATGACAATGCTACCACTGCGATAAACCACTCCCCCATCACTCATCGAATATGATCGATGCAACTTTTTCGGGTGCTTCGTCCAACAGCAAGTGACCTGCGTTTTCGATGGGATGATCGCTCAAAGCACGCAGATAGCGTCGCCAGATCGGTATGGAGCGACGTACTGCCGCAAATGTTCGCTCTCCCCACACTATTGCAACGGGTTGAATGATCGAAGCATATCGCTGGGGTCCTGGCAATTGTGCCAACGCTTTTAGATAGGCACGAGTCACTGCCGCCTGCTTATCAGCGAATGATGCCATCATGTCTGTATCGGCACGGCGCCGAGAACGCAGTGCTATGTTGACCAGCTTGCGACCAAGTGCTGTTTGGAATGTCATACGATATGCAATTGCTCCGACCGGTTCGCTAACGAAGAAGCGGAAATACCACGGCATGAACGCGAACAAGTCCAGCGCTATGATTCGGCGTATCCGCTGCGGTATGCGTAATGCCGTCTCCAGCGCAATGACAGCTCCACTGCACGAGCCAATCACAATGACTGGCGCAGGAAGCGATTCGATCATGGTAGCAACCAATTCCGCAGTGCGATCGATCCGAAGTGGTTCGATAAGTGGTGTGGCACCATAGCCCGGTAAATTTGCTGCGATAAGTCGCCAACGTGGAGGCAATAGTGGCACCAGCGGCGCGAACGTACGATGATCGCCACCCCATCCATGCAGCCCAACGATAATATGATCTCCACTACCGTACTCGACTGTGTTCATCGCTAACGATACGTTGTGCAACCATCGCGCCACTGAGCACAACCATTGGCAGCCCTGTTCCGGGTGTTGTGCTCGCGCCAGCATAGTAGAGCCGTGCAACTCTGCGATCTCGATTCGATGGGCGGAACGGCCCGATGTTCCAGAGGTTGTGAGCAAGCCCGAATGCCGAACCATCATAAAGTCCAAAGCGCTGCCGCCACTCGTGTGGTGCCCAGACATGCTCGACAACAATATCTTGTGGCGAGATCGCGATGCCGTGCATATCAAGTCGCTGCAGAACTTCCTGGCGCGATCGCTCGATTGCAGCATCCCAATCGAACGCAGGACCAGCAGCACTCAAGGTCGGAGCAGGCACTAACACAAATACCGTACTGCAACCTGCGGGAGCAACACTCGGATCACTTCGAGAGGGTACACAGATGTAAAATGGTAAATCGTCTGGCAATCGGCGGCGCAATTGTGCATACGCTGTGCGTGGATCGCTCGGCAGAAAAATGCAATGATGGTGTGCTGTGTCTATATTTCGCCGCACGCCCCAATAGAACGTGATGACACCTGGTGTCATGGTCCACTGCTGTCGATGGGGTACAGCACCAACAATCATTGTCTGTGTTGTTGGTACATCGACGTTCGACACAACCGCATCAGCCGCGACAATAGTGCCATCCTCAAGTTCAACACTTCGTGCACGATTGGACTCAATGCGGATTGCACGAACCGGACTATTGCAGAATATTCGAACTCCAATTTCGACTGCACGGCGACGTATTGCTTCCACCAGAGCATAAATCCCCCCGCGCGGATACCACAGGCCATAGTAGAGCTCACCAAACGGCAAGATGCTGAACGTGCCCGGCAGCTTGTACGGAGAACCACCTAAGTACATCGCGTACGAGCCCAGTGCTGCTCGCACTGATTCAGAGCGGAAAAAGCGTGCAAGCTCACGATCGAGTGACCGAAACATGCCCAGCCTCATCAATCCTTGCTTGGGAACCGGGGCTATCCACTTCCCAATAGTTTCCGCATTCGAGAGCACCAAATAATCGAACAAGAATCGAAAACGCTCTTGATTTGCCGATAGAAACGCCGAGAGTTTTGCGTGTGCTGCATCGTCGAACTGCGATAACTGCTCGGCAAGATACTGGAAATCAGAACTCAGTTGTAACTGATTTCCATTCCGCCAGAAAAAGGTCACCGAAGGATCGAGCGGAAGTAGCTCTACATAGTCGTCCATGCAAGCGCCAGTTACTGCAAAAAGTTGTTCGAACACCCATGGATAGTTGATAAGCGATGGTCCTGTATCAAAACGAAATCCATTCGTTTCGATGCGATTTGCACGCCCACCGACAAGCGGATTTTGCTCGTACACTTCTACATCATACCCCATCGTGCACAGGTGAATTGCAGCACTCAACCCTCCTAAGCCAGCACCAATGATCACCACTCGCTGACTCATTTGCCATACTCCGGGGTTAGAAATGCAAGTGGAAGCACCCAATATTTTGACGTTGGCAGGCAAGCGAGTTTGCGATGCCAAGAAACGCTTGCGCGACGCTGTGGGTTACAAGCACGTTCTAACATCGTTGTAAGCTCACCATACACCGCTATGCAGGACGAAATCGCAGGAATGCATGAAGGATCGAATGCATCAAGCAACCGCTCTGCATGATGGTAATGTCGCCACGCAGCTTCCGCGTAACGTCGGATAACGTATTCGGTTGCTTTAGGCTCAGTGCCGGCGATAAAATCTTCAACAGTTGTCCCAGCTTGACGTAACAGTTCCTGTGGAACGTAACATCGGCGTCGGTGGTGATCTTCTCGTACATCGCGCAAAAAGTTAGTCAATTGCAGTGCAATTCCGAGTGCTCGAGCGGACTCTAATGCCTCTTCGATAGAGCGCCCGGGAGCAGCACCATAAACGTAGGTCAGGAAGTAACCAACAACGATCGCGCTGCCATAGATATACCGATCGATCAAGTCCTCAAAGATTTCAAATGGTTCTGGAGCAATATCAAATTCCATCGCATCAAGAAATGCATGATAGTACTCTGATGGAATTCCATGACGTCGTACCAGCTCAGCAAAACCAGCAACAATAGGGTTACAGCCATTGTCGAGACTCTCCCGCAGTGATGGCCGCTGCAGCGCAATAACGTATTGCTCGCGCCATTGGCACAGAAGACGTCTTTTCTCGTCGGCAGCAAGTGGGAAACTATCTACAACTTCGTCAGGATAACGCACTGCAGCGTAGATGATTTCGACGTCGCGTCGTTTGTTGCGTGGCAAAAAGCGGGTGACGGTAAAAAAGCTCGTGCTATAGTGACGCAGAACACGCCATGATGCATCTGCAACGATACGGCGTGCATGCTCGTCGGTGGAAGCTTGACGTGCACGCTGTTCCACGTCAGCAAAAAAGCGAGTCCACTGATTGTACGACCAATGATTCATTCCGCGCTGCATTGAGCCACCTCGGCTATAAAACCGAGCAGGCAAACGCAGGAAGAGCTGTGATAAGTTCCCCTACCAGCCAGCGACTTCGTCTTCGATGTCTTCGCAGTCATAGAGCCGATTGCGCCGGCGTGGAAACTGTTGACTGCTCTGCTCACCGCGACGGAGAGCTTCGAGGGCACGCTGCTCAAGCGCTGTGCGCAACCGTTGGTCGCGTTGACGAAGTTGCTCATCGTGACGGCGATCGAAATAGCAGCGACCGTCAACGTAGGTCTGCTCGACTCGGGAGAAGTTCGACAGTGGATCGCCGCTCCAAAGCACTACATCGGCATCTTTGCCCACCTCGATAGAACCAACGCGGTCATCAACTTTGAGCTGAATCGCAGGATTGATCGTACACATCCGCAGTGCGTCTTCTCGGCTGACATCGCCATACTTAATGCTCTTGGCTGCTTCTTGATTGAGACGCCGTGCCATTTCTGCATCGTCGCTATTGACGGATGTGACAATTCCCTGCTCTGCCATGATAGCAGGATTCTGCGGAATTGCATCATACACCTCGAACTTGTATGCCCACCAGTCAGCAAAGCTCGATGCAGTAGCGCCGTGCTGTTTCATCTCCCGTGCGACTTTATAGCCTTCGAGGATGTGTGTAAATGTTTGCACACGGAAACCAAACTCTTCCGCCAGCCGCATCAGCATCAGTATCTCGCTCTGGACATAGCTATGACAGTGAATGAAACGCTTACCTCGAACAATTTCAAGTAGTGCATCCAACTGGTAATCTCGGCGGAACGGAATACCACGTGCTCGTGCCTCTGCTTGTACCTGTTCGTATTCAAGAGCTGCACGAAATGCATCGCGCATGATTTCTTCCACTCCCATTCGCGTTTGCGGGTACCGCGTCGTATATCGATCTCCCCAGTTAGATTGTTTGACATTTTCGCCGAGTGCGAACTTGATCGTCGGAGAAGCACCAGTGAATTTGAGTCCATCCGCATCAGCGCCCCAACGCAGCTTGATAAGCTGGAGTTGCCCACCGATAGGATTGGCAGAACCATGCAGCAAGTGCGATGCTGTGACACCACCAGCAAGCTGCCGATAAATGTTAATGTCGTCGGGATCAACGACCCTGCCAATTTCGACCTCGGCCGTCACGGCATGTGTGCCTTCATTGACTCCCCGCGCAATGGCAATGTGCGAATGTTCATCAATAATTCCTGGCGTCAGGTGTTTCCCTCGTGCATCGACCACTGTATCCCCACCGGTTAGTCCGCGACCGATTCTAACGATTTTACCATCACGGATGAGAACGTCAGTGCTGTCGAGAATACCTGCTTTGCTACACGTCCAGACCGTTGCACCCTTGAACAGCACTGCTCGCTGTGGAGGTGTAACCTCGTAACCAAACGGACCGAACGGATAAATGGTCGCACCGAGCGATCGTTTCCGCTGCAATGGCTCCGGCGAAGCGGTATCAGGCAAAAGCTGCGTGCGTATTGCACTCCATCGGCGGATACTTCCATCAGCAAAAACAGCCACGCCACGAAGTGGTGATAGTGCTGTATCAATACGTGCACTAAAACGCACAATGCCCTCGCCGATACCAAGCGAATCTGCGATGAATGAGATCGTGACATCACCTTGTTCAACCTTGAACGTCGCACGTGTACTTTGCTGTCCACGCTGGAGAGTTGCTGCTACTTGTGCTCCCGTTCCCATGATACGCATGCTGATCGTGTCGCTCCCCACGAGGAGTTTCCATTCACCACGGAGCACTGGTGGCTCATCACTAATGCGAAACTCCTCGCCTTCGACAAACACCGAACGTAGCTCAGCATCTCGCACAAAGATGTCATCACTGGCAAGAACAAGATTGGCTCGATATCCTGGTCGAACCTTACCTAATTGCCCAGCGAGACCAAAAAGCTCGGCGGGTCGAGTCGTCAGCGCCGCTAATGCACGATCCGGTGAAAGACCATACTGAATGGCTTTGCGGATGTTCGACCAAAATCGCGAGCGATCAGCAAGCCGGTATGATGTCACGCAGAACCACAGACCTGCCGAGTCGCAGCGGAAGAGATTTTCTGGTGCGGCGTCCCAGTGCAATAACTCTTCGAGCGTTACATCGAGTGCTCGATCATAGGTTGTTACATCCGGCACGTCAGGAAAGTCGATCGGTAAAATCAGCTTTGTCTGTGCTTGCACCAGAGATGGAAGGCGGCAATACTCTCGCCCAGTCCCGACATAGACCGCACCGAGTCCGAACTCGCGTGCAATTGCATTGGCGCGGAGAATATCGTGTTCATCTTCCGTCTCGAAGACAAATAGCTGCTTTGCCGCCAGCGATTGTGCAAGCTGTTCAAGTGCAACGTTTACTTCTGGTCGTTCAGCCAGCGTACCCTGCGAGAATGCACGATGCGCTGCGCTGTACCACGTCGCGTCAGATAGCGTCTGCCGAATAAGCGCAATACATCCCATCAGGGAACTCGGATAGGGCGTTCGCGAGCTTCCTTTCCGAAATGACAATAATTGAGCAGCATCACCGCGAAGAGTTGATTGGGAGAGCTTCCCACCTTTCGAGAGAACTATTGCCGAGCCGCCACGGAAGATACCGTCACCAATGCCGAGATGAAGTACGCAAAAACCAAGCTTACGGTACGACTCGGCATCGCTTTCATTGAGCGTGAGTCTCTCGACTGTCCGCAGCTCCGGATGCACCGCTTGGTTCCAATGCTTCGCTTGTGGAACAGGGGGTGTTTGCGGTCCTTCATCATCGTCAAAACGGTAAAGTGTGTCTCGTTGAACGGCATACGGTTCGATAAAACCAGCATAACACCACATGCCGCGGCAATCGCGCACTGTAGCACCAGGAGGAATTGGAATATTGCGTCCCACCGCTTCGATTCGACCATCTCGGACGATGACAGTGGCTTGGTCAAGCCGAACACCGGGTTCGGGAACAACTGTCAAATTAGTCAGTGCAAGGTAGCGTATCGGCTTGGAACGAAGACCTTCGACAGGACGAGTCTGCAGTTGCGCCATCGTCGGCAATAGCGACAACAGAGCAGCACAAAGAACGTGAAAAACTCTCATACGTTCACACCATGTTGACGAAGCAGTTCAAGAAATTCACTTTCCGACATTGTCTGTATGCCGAGCTGGTGCGCTTTCACAAGTTTGGACCCGGGCTGGCGTCCGACAATAACAAACGACGTTGTTTTACTGACGGACGACGTTGCACGACCACCCAGCAATTCGACGAGCTCCTCTGCACGGGAGCGCGGCATTGCATCGAGTTCGCCCGTAAAGACAAACGTTTTTCCCTCCAGTGGCGTGCGGTGGTGAGCTGTTTTTCGTTGTTGGAAGGAAAGTCCAGCGTGCTGCAATCGCTGCACGAGCTGGCGTTCTTCTGGATCGTCGCAAAAGTTGCGCACCGATTCTGCAATGCGCGGACCGATCTCGTGAATCGCTTCAAGCTCCTGACGAGACGCACGGCAGAGTGCATCAAATGAGCCGAAATGATCTGCCAGCACTTTGGCGATTTCTTCACCGACGTAACGGATGCCAAGTGCGTAGAGAACACGATGAAAAGGCTGCTGCTTACTTGCTTCGACTGCATCGAGCAAATTCTGCACGCGCTTTTCGCCCCACCCTGGACGCCCCACAAGTTGATCACGACGCGTGTAAAGGTCATAGATGTCGGCAACTGTTTCTAATAAACCACTCTCGACAAGCTCAGCAATGACTTTCTCACCCAATCCTTCGATATCCATCGCACGACGGGATGCAAAATGTTCGATGCGACGCCGAATTTGCCAGGGGCATGCTGGTGACTGGCAGTAGTAGTTTACCTCGCCCTCGGGACGGTAGAGTTTGCTTTTGTGTGGACATGGGCAGTGCTCAGGCATGTGCCATGGTTTAGCATCAGCTGGTCGAGCGCTCAAATCCACGCCAACAACTTTCGGGATAACTTCTCCACCCTTTTCGATGTACACTGTGTCGCCAATCCGGAGATCGAGTTGTTCGACAAATGAGGCATTGTGCAATGTCGCACGAGAAATCGTCGAACCTGCCAAGAAAACCGGCTCCAACTCCGCAACAGGAGTAATCACACCCGTCCGTCCGACTTGCAGCGTTATACCTTTGAGCACAGTGCGTGCCTGTTCAGCTTCGTACTTGTAGGCAATCGCCCAGCGAGGAGAACGCGCCACAGTACCGAGCCGCTCTTGCTGATCGATCCGGTCAAGTTTGACAACAATACCATCAATGTCAAACGGCAGTCTGCGGCGTTTCTCTTCCCACTCGGAGATGTACTTGAAAACGTCATCGATAGTCGGACACAGACGCCAGTGTGGGCTTGTTGGGAAACCCAATTTAGCGAGCAAGCGAAGATTATCACTTTGGCTTTCAAGATGCACATGCTCACTATCGAGATAGTAGCACACGAGCTGGAGTGGTCGCTGTGCGACTTCGCGTGGGTCGAGCAGCTTGAGTGTCCCTGCTGTCAGATTGCGTGGGTTGGCAAATGGTTTTTCACCAGCAGCCAGACGCTGGCGATTGAGATGTTCGAAATCGTTGCGCGACATGTATGCTTCGCCACGCACCTCAAAATCGGTCAACTGCGTTCGACCAACACGTACTGGTCGGACAACAAGCGGTAATGAACGAATGGTGCGAAGATTCTGCGTGATATCGTCACCAACAAGACCATCGCCGCGTGTGGCTCCGAGCACAAACCGCCCTTGACTGTACCGAAGTGAGATTGCCACACCATCGAATTTGAGTTCGCAGCAGTAGCGATATGGCTCTCCACTGAGTGCTTGACGGATACGACGATCAAACTCAAGCACCTCCTCGCGCGTGTAGGTATTGGCTAATGATAGCATCGGGCGGCGATGTTGAACATGTGCGAACCCCTCCAATGGTGCACCCCCAACGCGCTGCGTTGGAGAGTCTGGTGTTACCAGGTCCGGATAGCGCCGCTCCAGCTCGACAAGCTCGCCAAATAAGCGATCGTAATCACGATCACTGATGAGCGGATGCGCCTCGACGTAGTACGCATAGTCGTACTGGCGAATAAGCGAACGTAATTCTTCAACCCGCTCGCGAGCGCGGTGTTTGTCTGATGTGTCGTCGGATGAAAACAGTTGTTCTTGCATCGGTCAAAAACGATGACCAATACGAATTTACGCTCTCCTTCCAAGTAGTTTTGTAGCAGTACCGATGCTTTCTCATGCGCCCAATGCACGAAGCCACACTCATCATCTCCGATGCGACACTACCTAATGCGCAACGGATGCGCCACATCCTCGATGCTGCCGATTACTTTATACCGCATGGGAGTGATCGCATCGCTGCAATGGCAAACATTGCGAGCCTGCTGTATTACAGCTTGCCAGATGTGAATTGGTGCGGCTTCTACCGTCGAATCGGTGATGTACTTGTGGTCGGTCCATTCCAAGGGAAACCGGCCTGCATCGAAATCCCCATAGGACGTGGTGTGTGTGGACATGCAGCTTTCAATAAGCGAACGCTTATTGTCCCTGATGTCGCACAATTTGTCAGCCATATCGCTTGCGACCCCGCCTCACGCTCGGAGATTGTCGTACCGTTGATTGAAAGCGAGTGTGTAGTCGCTGTTCTTGATCTCGATTCACCGATAACAGCGCGTTTCACCAAAACAGAAGCACTACTACTCGAGCGCATCGCAATGATGATCGTCGAACGAACCAAATAGGATATAATGGGACCACGCGCAGCAATCGGTCTTTTAGCAACTGTTGCACTGCCGGCGCAAGTGGTTATCAATGAGATGCAGCCGGTTCCCCCAACCGGCGAACCAGAGTGGGTCGAGTTGTACAATCCCGCCGATACCGATGCAGTGTTGACAAATATCTACCTCTACGACCGCACAGCACGTGCCTCGCTGGCAGGTGTAATTGTGCCTGCACGTGGATTTGCTGTGCTGACCCGCGATACAGACGACTTGAAGCTTCTTCGCCGAATACCGCCGATAGCTCGGCTATATCAAGTGTCGTTACCGACACTGAACAACACGACCGAGAGCCTATTCCTTGCCACGCGGGATACTGTCGTGCTCGACTCGGTGTATTACGACATGCGCTGGGGTATTCGGGGGAGAACACTCGAACGCGTTGATCCGGCAAGACCTGGATACCTCCGCGATAACATCACTGCGTGTATTGCACCCGATTCGGCTACCTGTGGCTATGACAACTCGGTAAGCATGGTCGAACGCGATGTTCAATTGCGGGGCGTGCGTGTTGATTCGCTTCTTACCGCACATATCGAAGCAGCCAATCGTGGACGAACGCCGATGTCTGGTGTTACTGTCCGCTTACGTTATCGCCGACCACGCCAGGACGAATGGTTCCAGTTAGGGCAAATCATAGTAGAGTATCTTCCCCCAGCAGCAACCTCTCAGGTTAGTATCGCTTTATCGGATTATTCCGCCATCACGTCCGCCGGTTATGGTAACTTTCAGCTACAAGCAATCGCTGATGTTGCCGATCAACGCAGCTGGAACGACACCGTCACAACACCATTTTTCATTCCATTCCCACGCGGCAGTATCGTTATCAACGAAATCATGTATGACCCTCTCGATGGGAGGAGCGAGTACGTCGAATTATCCAACACAACAGACGACACACTCGACGTTAGTGGACTTGTACTCGGAGATGCATTTCCACCGCAGGTAGTACTGCCCAGTGTACTGCTCCCTCCAAGTGGCTTAGCTGTCGTTGCGTTGGATACAGGTATCTGGGCAATATTTCCGGAGCTGAGAAGCGATCACCGCTGCATTATGTTGAAAACATCCTGGTCGCTGAATAATTCGGGTGATGCGCTCATTCTTGCCAATCCTAATCATAGTGTACTCGACTCGTTGCGTTATTATGCCTCGTGGCATTTCTGGGGAATCAAGGACACAAAAGGTCGTTCTCTCGAAAAGCTACGTCCGAATGCTCCCTCGAACGATGCTCGATCGTGGACAACTTCGACTGATCCGCGCGGTGGCACCCCAGGCACTGCCAATAGCATTCTTCCGAGAGACACTGCACAGGTAGTGATATCAGCAACGCCAAATCCCTTCTCCCCAGTGAGCACTGATCCACGCCTACAGCAAACAACGATCACGTACCGCCTGCCCTGGCAGAGTGCACGGGTCACACTGCGCATCTTTGACCCAATAGGAATTCCAATCCGTCAGCTTGCCAATGGATTGTATTCCGGGGCCGATGGTGCTCTATTGTGGGATGGACGCAATGATGCCGGTTTTGCCGTTGGTGCTGGTGTTTATGTTCTTTTGCTCGAGGCAACCAATGCAAGCTCGAGTGACACTATCCATGCGACCGCTGCCATCGTAGTGGGCAAATAGTCCACAGGTACAACCGTTTACCGAGATTGCAACAATCGCTCGACGTACTTGGCAATAATGTCGAATTCAAGATTGACGCTATCGCCGATACGACGATGGTGCAGCGTTGTATGCTCCCACGTATGCGGGATAATCGCGACCATAAAACGAGTATGTTCCACGCGGGCAATCGTCAGGCTAATACCATCGAGCGCTATCGATCCAAGCGGTACAACATAGCGCATTTTTTCGGTTGGACATTCGACCCAGAGTTGCCGCTCTATGCCAGCATGCTTGAGCTCCACGATGCATCCTAACGCTTCGACGTGCCCTGTTACGAAATGCCCTCCCAGACGTGTTGTTGGTAGCAATGCCCGTTCAAGATTGATGGTAGAGCCGACTTCAATCAGACCAAGATTGGTTTTGCGGAGCGTTTCCTCGACAGCGACGACCTCGAAGCATTCATCCCCGCGTGCAACAACAGTTAGACACACACCGCTCACAGCAATTGAATCGCCAACCGATAGGTCATTCATTACGTGCACGGCTCCGATGGTGAACGCTCGGCTCCCAGAGCGCTCAGCAATGGAGTGAATGATACCGATTTCTTCGACAATCCCAGTGAACATTGTGCAGCGTAATTTGGATGTTGAACATACCGACTGAGCACTCCGATGGCGTTTCTGCTGACAAACAGCGCACCCGGTGAACTACAGATGCAGGTTGCTCGTTTCATGAGCGCTGATGGCTTCGACACCATTGGATTCTTGGAAACGTACTTTTCGGAGCCGTCGAATACGGAACTCTGCTACGTCGTGCCGACCGGCAGACGTGTTCGTTGGTTGCAACGCGAAATTAGCCGTCGAGTCTTTCAGCGTACTGGACGTCCGCTGGTAGGATTTCAGCCATACAATCTTGCGCGGCTTGGTACATCGCTCCATGCGCGGCTGTATCCCGACGATATGGCACTACCATTGACCGACTCACTTCGAATGGCACTTTTTGAGCGTGCAATCGAAGAACTTTCTGCCGAAGGACGACTGCCATTTTATGCACCCAACGGGAAACCCTCATGGGCACTTATCGAGCAGTTGGCAAGCGTCATCTCAGGACTGCGTGACGATGGCATTACACCAGAAGACTTACGGTATGATCTTACTAGAACAGACGACCCACTGGCAATCGATCGACAACGGCTCAGCGATGTTCTGGCGATCTATGAACGATATCATGCTCTTCTCGACAAACGCTACCGCGACCATACAGGAATCTTCGACCGAGTAACTCATGCGTTACTTACCGGTGTGGAGATTGCACATCCACCGATT
>JAOAEV010000046.1 GCA_026416585.1 Chlorobiota bacterium
GGTACGATCCCATTCGATCGTACCATTGCTGGTGGCAGTAAGAAGCAGCGTTGTCCCAGCACACACTGCTGTATCAGACGGCGACACATCGAGTGTGGGACGCTGATTGACAGTTACAGTCAGCGTCGCATTCGACGAACAACCAGCGCTATTCCACGCAGTGACGGTGTACGTCCGAGATGCTGTCCCCACAATTGCTGTCGAATCACACATCGGACACAGCACGCCGTCGGTTGGCTCCCATGCAATACTATCGGCATCCGTAATACGCGCGACGACGTACACAGTATCACCCGCACAAAGCACCAGCGACGCTGTCGGTAGCGTAACCGTTGGGCGAGGAAACACGACTATCCTCATCGTGTCGGTGACTTTGCACTCACTGGTACCACTGCCAGCACTGACCGTGATCGTATAGGTGCGCGTCTGTGTCGGTGTAAACAGTGGCGTTGGACATCCCGTGCACGAGACCTCGACAGGTGGCGAAATCTCGATACGATCAGCGTTGGTTGTTATGAGCTGCACTTGCATGCTTTCCCCGGCACAAATACTCGTGTCGGGGAGCGGTGCCAATGTCGGTTTTTGTACCACTCGCACCTCAATGGATGCCTGTGTAGTGCAGCCGCTCGAATCTCCGACAATCGTGTAGCGAGTCGTTCGCTGCGGACGAATTGTAACAGTTTTGCAATCGGTGCAACTAAGTCCCTGCGCTGGTGTCCATCGCACAGTGCCGCCATAGTCCAGCGTGATGACTATGCTATCACCGTGGCACAGCGTTACTACCGGCGGCACTTTTCCCAGCAGCCCTGGTGCGTAGCGCACACGGATACTGTCGCGCACCTCGCAGTGTGGGGAATTGGCATTCCGTACAATCGCCGTGTACACGATCTCTTTGCCTGGCTGTGGCGTGACCGTCGTTTGCGGACAGATACTGCAACCAAGCCCCTCGGTCGGTTGCCACTGAATGGTTTGGAATACTCCTTCGGCAAGAATTGTGACCGGACCATCACTGCAGACCACTGTATCGGGTTGCACGCGAAGCTGGGGTTTGCCATAGACGGTGATCATGACATCATCGGTCACAGAACAACCGAGAGAATCGGAGGCTGTTAGAATCAATTTCGTCGTCGCTGTCGGTGCTAACGTGATTGTGCGGCAAGTGTCGCACCGAATCGTCACAGCGGGATAACCTGGCGCCACAGACCACCGAACTGCATAGGCATTCCCCGTTACAGCAATGGTAACACTATCGCCCAAACATAGTTCATGGTCAGGTCCTGCACTGACGACAATGTCTGGGACATCAGGCAAGAATGCCATGCCGCCGATGTAGCCATAGGAGTCAGCATAACCATAGCCGTACACGTACAACCCAAACAGCCGGGGGCTTTCGATGGTGTGTGCACCATCGGAGACTCTGACGTTGGCATACACATAGCACGTATTGGGCACTTCCCGGAAGGATGCATTGAGCGTGTCACCATCAAGCAGAATGCTTCGGACGTTGTTCGGCGTGGTAACGACCGTGATGTATTGCTCGTAGTACGTGTTACCACCGCTCGGATGGGCGACCTGGCAGGACTGAAAGCGATATTTTGACAAGTACTGCCGGCGCGGCGGAATGATCATCATGAATGGATCACCGAGCGTCAAGTTCGACGTTACAGAAAACGAACGTTTGAATAGTGCGATCATTACTGGCTGGCTCGCTTCAAGCAATGCTGGTTGGGTAAGCGGCGCTTGGTAGAATTGCCCCCTCTGCAACACGGCAACAACGCGACCATTTACCTTGATTTCCGTGCCATTTTCTGCTGCGAGAACACGGTAAAGATCTGTCACGCCTGACGGCGCTGGCAATGCATCTCTCGGTTCTGCAAGCGGTGTGAGGATATATGTGGTACCCCAAACAGAGCGCGGAATCATTTGTTCGTAGAGATGGTCGCGCGAGGCAAGTTGCCCGCGTGCTTGCACTGGAATAAGCGCACGCTGGTGCCCGCCGAACACAGCGATTTTCTTCGTAGCGACAATCCGTGTTCCCGTCAGGTCGTAATTGAGGTTCTGCGTAGAAAATTGTGCCTGAAATAGCATCGCCTGTCCGCGATCAAGGCGCACCGATTTGACTTGCATCCCGCTTTCCGTCGTTGGGGCAGTCGGATAGACCGTCACATCGGTCCCATCCTCGATACCGACAATGACAAACTCTGATGGTGTCGTCTGTGTGCTCAGTGTACCATTTGGATTCCGGATACCATCAGTGTTATAGCTCATCACGTAGTACTCGGTGCCGAGAGTGGTCACCGGCAGCACCAGTGTCGCATCACTTGTCGTCAGGGCTTGATTGAGTGCA
The DNA here is from genome assembly GCA_026416585.1 of Chlorobiota bacterium. Taxonomy (GTDB): domain Bacteria; phylum Bacteroidota; class Ignavibacteria; order Kapaibacteriales; family NICIL-2; genus NICIL-2. Next base: position 2,348 of record JAOAEV010000046.1, read on the forward strand.
TAGATAGCAACGTCGCGGTCAGTTGTCACGCGAAACACACGAGGACTGATCTGTTCATTCTCGTTCGGTGTAACGAAGGTGCCGTTATTATTGTATCCAAACAGCTCATACGGGCGGTACTGCACACGATGCACAAAAATTTGCTGCGGATTACTGATAGTGAAGTTTCGTGTCTGGGTCTGACCAAGATTGTTGGTGTAAGCAATGGTGCCGTTTGTCGGTTGATCTGCAACGACGAAGATATAGAGGCTATCGGTGGCGTTATCTCCCTCGTTGTGATAGTTCGGCATAAAAACGACGTAGAAATCGCGACCGCGTGTAGTTTGCTGAGCCGACACTGCAGCAACCAGTGCTGCGATACCTACACATACACACAGGAACTGTCGGCAGCACATAGCTACCTCCCGGTTAGTTCAACTGTAGACAAATTACGCACTACCCAACTGTTTTGCGATTGATTGGGATCTGGTCAGGGCACATCGGCACAGCAGTAATGCACGCAAATGCTGTATCGTTTCAGCTGCGTACACAGTTCCGTCCGAGTTTGCCATGCCTCACCCATCTGCTGATGGCAGTATCTTTGTAAGCATGCAATTTTCCTGAACCATTTCACCACATGTTCGACTCATGTTTGCAGAACTGGAACTCTACGGACACGAACAAGTCGCTTTCTGTAGCGATCCACAAGTCGGGCTGCGCGCAATCATTGCCATTCACGATACCACACTCGGCCCCGCTCTCGGTGGCACGCGCATGTGGCACTACGCAACCGATGCAGAAGCATTAACCGATGTGCTGCGATTGTCGCGGGGCATGACGTATAAAGCTGCCGTTGCGGGACTCAATCTCGGTGGCGGCAAAGCCGTGATCATTGGGGATCCTCACACGCAGAAAACGGAGATGCTCTTCCGGAGCTACGGCCGCTTCGTCGAGACACTCCGCGGGCGCTACATCACTGCCGAGGACGTCGGCACGACAGTACGCGACATGGAGTGGATTCGCATGGAAACACGCTACGTTACCGGTGTCGCCGGTGATCATGGCAGCGGCGATCCCTCTCCGTACACTGCGCTTGGTGTGTATGTTGGCATCACAGCCGCAGCGAAAACCGTATTCGGCTCTGAGTCGCTTGCTGGCAAGCGCGTTGCTGTCCAAGGCGCTGGTAATGTTGCTCGCAATCTCGTAACACAACTCCGTAAAGACGGTGCACAGGTTGTCATCACCGACATTTTCGAAGACAAAGCGCGGGCAGTCTGCACCGAATTAGGCGCTGAGTACGTCGAGCCAGATGCTATCTACGACATCGAGTGCGATATTTTCTCCCCCAATGCGCTTGGTGCCATTCTCAACGACACGACAATTCCACGATTGCGGTGCGCGATTGTCGCTGGTGGTGCCAATAACCAACTGGCTGACGAAGAGCGGCATGCACGCATGCTTATCGAGCGTGGCATTCTCTATGCACCAGACTATGTCATCAATGCCGGTGGATTGATCAACGTCACCAGCGAAATAGAAGGCTGGAGTCGCCAGCAAGTTACCCGCAAGGTCGAGAGTATTTACGACACACTGCTGCGCATTTTCCGCATGGCCAGCGACAGTAGAATTGCAACGATCGACGCATCGAACCGCATCGCGGAGGAACGCATCGCCCACGTGCGGCACATCCACCGCACGTACATTGGCACCCCAGCAATCCGTAACAGCTAAGGACCGCGCGCTTTCTATATTCGCGATAGTCATAGCGTTCTTTTCAACAGATGAAGTCCTCTGCCGGTCTCGCCATCGAGGCATTTCCCCTCCGTACTCGTCAGAGTGTTGAGGGCAATCGCCGACTGGCTCGTGAAAAAGTGTTGCAGGTACTGGCAGCGTACGATATCGCCGCAGTGCACCGTGAGCTGCACTTCGAGCATGTTTTCTACCGTATCTTCGCCGACGAAGAATCGCTACCGGTACAGCCAACGCGCATACTTCGTCCCGATGAAATTGCCGAATTGGAAAGCGACATTCCAATCCATTGGCGTCAGAGTGATACCGCCTATGCTTACCACTTGCTGGACGAAGCGCTTCAACTCCGTGCCCTCTGTGACGAGCAGATCGAACGCCATGCCCTCAACTGGGAATTTGATCGCATTGCACACTTAGATCGCCAAATTATGCGCATTGCCATCACCGAGATGCTCCGCTTTGACGATATTCCCGTCAAGGTGAGTATCAACGAAGCACTCGAGCTGGCAAAACGCTATTCGACTGACAAAAGCAATGCGTTCATCAACGGTATTCTCGATGCAACTGCACGCGATTTGGCTGCCAGTGGTACACTGACCAAACCGCTGGATACACATCACGCTCCATCGTAATCCGTGGCACGATGTTTGACACCAACAGAAAAACAGCAAGAAGGACTGGAATGCGTGTGATACGGTGGTGTCAAATTCTGGCGCTCTGCGCCGTCGTTGCCAACGGACAAGTGCTGCGGTTGGTACGCACTGACCCCGTGCCGTACCCAACCATTGCGACAGCAACGAAGCTCATTGGTTTCGACATCGTCGCCGATAGTATCTCCAATGTCACAGCGGTTGCCTTTGAGCTTCGTTTTAGTGGTGCACAGTATGTGCGATTGTCCGCTTGGAAACCGCGAGATCTGGGACGCAATAGCGTTTACGTAGTGGATTTATCAGACACAGTAACGGGCACAGGAAGCATCCACGTCGGCGTTCTCTCCGGCGAGCCATCGAGCGGCATCGGGGTCAACTCGCCGACAGTCTTACACATAGATTTTGTTGTGCTCCCCGACGTACCACACCGCACACTTATCACCTTCGAGGCTGTTGGCGCCGAAGCAATCGTCGCCGGCATACCAGCACGCGTTGTTCCTCTTCGAAGCGAGCTGCTGGCAATGACGATACACAGCTTCGTGACGGTTTACCCCGGCGATGCCAACAACGATGGTCGCGTGAACCTACATGATTTCAGTACAGTAGCACTTTATCTTGGAGAAGGCACGGCGAGTGGTCAGTTACATGGCTATCGCCGCATCCAGCCCAGCACCCTATGGGAACCGCAACAGGCTCTTGCGTGGGACAACGAAAGCGTTACCTATGCCGATTGCGATGGAAGCGGCGACATCACGCTGGCGGATGCGCTTGTCGTTGAGATGAATTTCGATAGTACCCACGCTGTAGCACAACCTCCTTACGATGACCAAAGGCAATATCAACGCCCGCTGCTACCGAGCGTTGCCACCTATGATATCTTGATCCCAATAGGCACAGTGAAAGCTGTCGCGCTTGAATTCGAGCTGTCTGGTACAGATGCAGTACAATTAGAAGCACTCGATCAGCAGTGGTCGCTGGTGTATGTTGGTAGTTCTACCCCAATGCAGCGCCTCTGGTGCGTCGCCAGAGCTGTAACACCGCTCGAACGACCGATACTACGGCTTGGTGTGCGGTCATCATCACCAAGCATAACGACTCACCTTCACTGCGGATACGCACGTGTCGGCAATGCAATTGTCCCATTGGCAGCAGAACTGTCGAATATCCACGACCAAATGAACAATCAATGCCCCCGCGTTTTTCCGCAGCCGGCGTCGCACACTATCGCTATCGAGTCAGCAGAGTTCTGCCATGCTGTACTCTATGCTGCTGATGGACGAGCAGTGCAGTCATGGCAACTGCAAAGCGGCAGTGCTCTCTACCAACTTGATGTTCTCGATAGTGGCATCTACTGGCTTGTCAGTACACAGTGTACCCAGCCGATTGTAATCGTTCGATAGCAACGCAGCAATGCGTATAGCGATCATCAGCGATATTCACGCAAATCTCCCTGCACTGGAGGCGTGTCTGGAGGATATCTCTCAGCAAGATGTTGACACTATCTATTGCTTGGGCGATTTGGTGGGCTACAACGTCTGGTGCAATGAAGTGGTCGAGTACATTCGCACCGAGTGCATCCCAACAATTGCTGGTAACTACGACGTTGGAATCGGTCTCAATAGTGACGACTGCGGCTGCGCTTACAAAACCGAATACGATCGACAGCTCGGCAGGCAATCGATCACCTACACCAACGCAACCATCAGTGAGAGCAATCGGGAATACTTGCGACGGCTCCCAGCGCACATAGCAATTGAATATCGAATGGCAGACGACCATCTTTCCCGGATTCTCCTTGTGCACGGCAGCCCACGCCGTGTCAATGAGTATTTGTTCGCCGATCGAAGCGACGACAGTCTGCGGCGCATTGTCGAGCATGCAGGAGTGGATGTGCTCGTGTTCGGGCATACACACATTCCATATCACCGCACACTTCCCTCAACCGATGGGCGGATGCTGCACGCCATCAATGCGGGCTCCGTCGGTAAGCCGAAAGACGGCGATCCCCGTGCTTGTTACGTTGTGCTCAGTGTCGGCAGTGACGGTGTTCAGATCGCTTTCCGTCGCGTTGCATACGATGTTGAACGTGCAGCACACGCAATCGAAGAAAGCCCTCTCCCCAACGACTATGCCGAGCAACTGCGTCGTGCATACTGACAACAAACCAAGCGTCCTTCCCGCATAAAGCAAGAAGGACGCTGGAAACTGTACCTGCAGCTATTGGAGATTGACTCGCTATACCGTCGTTCGACGCACTTGCGCTATCCCATTTGTTGCAGCATCCACGGCTGGGGGAATAATTGCGTCTTCACCGAAGATGTTGCCAATCTCGCTTTCGACGAGCAGGTCGTTGTAAATCCGCAAGCCTGTTCCCGCAGGGACAGCCTGACCGAGGATGATGTTCTCTTTGAGACCGCGGAGGTGATCCACCTTTGCTTGTGCAGCAGCGTCAGACAGAACACGCGTGGTTTCTTGGAACGATGCTGCTGATAGCCAGGACTCTGTCTCGAGGGCTTGATCAGTAATTCCCTTGAGAATCGGTCTGGCGATGGCAGGCTCAGCGCGTCGCGCTTTGATAAGCTCTTTGCCTTTGCGCTTGAGATCAGCGTTGAGCTCTTTGACACGCGCGCGTGGGATAACTTCGCCAACCCGTACCGTTCGCGAATCACCACGGTCAGTAATAACTACGCACTCTTTGAGACGGTTGTTTTCGTCAAGGAAGGTGATACGATCTACATGGTCACCTTCGAGAAAGTCACTGTCGCCCGGATCAACGATATCAACTTTTTGCAGCATCTGCCGGACAATAACTTCGATGTGTTTGTCGCTGATCTTGACGCCCTGCATCCGATAGACTTCCTGGATTTCGTTGACCAAGTATTCAGCAACTGCTGTCATACCTTTGATGGCAAGAATGCTGTGGGGATCAATGGGTCCATCGGTAAGACGATCGCCAGCGCGGACTAAATCACCATCTTGCACGAGGATGTAACGACCGACCGGCACCGCGTATTCCTTGCGTGTGGACCCATCGAGGCTGGTCACGTACAAGATAATGTTGCCACGTTTGGGCTTGGGATCTTTCGAGACAATGCCATCAATTTCGGTGACGATTGCGGAGTTCCGCGGAACGCGAGCCTCGAATAACTCTGTCACACGGGGCAAACCTCCGGTAATGTCCCCGGTTGTGCGGCCTAAGTCACGTGGCATCTTGACTAAGCGCGTACCGACACCAACGTTCTCACCGTCTTCGACCAAGATCTGCGCCCGTACCGGGACATCATATCGTGCGAGCACGGTACCGTCTTCACCGACAATCTCGATAGCAGGGAACTTGGTTTTATCTGCCGATTGGATGATGATCTTTGTAATGTGTCCGGTTTGCTCGTCGTTTTCTTCCTTGTACGTCACATTCTGAATCAGGTCGCAATACCGCACGCGTCCAGCTTTTTCGGTCAGGATGACAGCATTATAAGGATCCCACTCGAAGAGGATTTGTCCTTTTTCAACACTTTCGCCATCATGAACACGGAGCACGGCACCGTAGGTAACGTCGTGATATGCCAATTCACGATTTGCCAGTGGTTCGATGATCTTGATGATGCCAGCACGACTAACAACGACTTCGACATCGCGCTCTTCCTCGTCAATGTAGCGAATGGTGCGAATATTCTCGAACTTGACTGTGCCGCTGGCTTTGGAACCAACCGTGGATTGCGAGGTAATCAGCAATGCTGTACCACCGGTGTGGAAAGTACGAAGCGTTAGCTGCGTGCCAGGCTCACCAATGGATTGGGAAGCGATTGTTCCGACCGCTTCGCCGACGTCCACAATCTTACCGGTTGCCAAATTCCGACCATAGCATTTGGCACAAACGCCGTGCCGTGCTTCGCAGGTGAGCACTGTCCGAATGAGCACCGATTCGATCGACGCTTCTTCGACTGCTGCTGCTTTTTCTTCGTCGATTAGCTCGCCTTTGGCAATAATGACCGCACCTGTTATTGGGTGCACAACATCTTGCAAGGCAACACGACCGAGGATGCGTTCGCTGAGCGGTTCTTTGACGTCTTCGCCGTCCTTGAGCGCACGCATTTCGATGCCACGGATCGTGCCGCAATCATCCATAGTAACGACAACATCTTGCGCCACATCGTGAAGGCGACGCGTCAAGTACCCCGCGTCTGCTGTCTTGAGCGCGGTATCGGCAAGCCCCTTCCGTGCACCGTGCGTCGAGATAAAGTATTCGAGAATGGTCAGCCCATCACGGAAGTTCGATATGATTGGTGTTTCAATCAATTCACCCGTCGAGCCAGTCAAGGACCGTTGCGGTTTTGCCATCAGACCGCGCATACCTGCCAGCTGTCGGATTTGCTCTTTCGATCCACGTGCTTGCGAATCGAGCATCATCCAGAAGGTATTGAAGCCATCCTGGTCGCTCGAAAGCTCAGCATAGAGCTTATCGGCAATACGATTTGTCGCGTTGCTCCACTGGTCAATGGTTTTATTGTAGCGCTCACCATTGGAAATAATACCGTTTTCGTAGTACCAGCGGATTTTGTCCACTTCCTCTTGCGTTTTTGTGACGATTTCATCTTTGATCGACGGCACGACCAAGTCGGCAATGGAAACTGATAGCCCGCCTTGCATGGCGTAGTAGAAACCGATGTCCTTGAGCTGGTCGAGAAACTCTGTTGTACGTGCCAACCCAACCGTGCGGAAACATTGTCCGATAAGCTGTTTGAGGCGTTTCTTCGTCAGCAGCTCGTTGATGAAACCAAGCTCAGGTGGTACGATTTGATTGAACAAGACCCGCCCAGTTGAGGTCTCGACAAGCTCGCCATTGATGCGAACCTTGATGAGCGCATGAAGATCGAGTCGCTTGTTATTGTAGGCGATGATGACTTCATCGGGCGAGCTAAAATACCTGCCTTCACCACGAGTGCCACGGCGAATTTTTGTCAGGTAGTACACACCAAGCACCATGTCTTGCGACGGCACTGCAATCGGCTCGCCATTTTGCGTATGCATGATGTTGTGCGGCGCTAACATCAAAAGCAGTGCTTCAAGTTGTGCTTCATGGCTCAAGGGAACGTGGACAGCCATCTGGTCACCGTCGAAGTCAGCATTGAACGCTGTACACACCAACGGATGGAGCTGGATTGCTTTCCCTTCGACCAACCGAGGTTGGAATGCTTGAATACCGAGACGGTGGAGCGTGGGAGCCCGGTTAAGTAACACTGGATGACCGTCAATGACCTTTTCGAGGATGTCCCAGACAACATCAGTTTTGCGATCAACGATGCGCTTGCCGGTTTTGACGGTCTTGGTATAGCCGCGCTCAATGAGCTTGCGCACGATGAACGGTTTGAATAGCTCAACCGCCATGTCTTTCGGCAAGCCGCATTCATGAAGCTTGAGTTCTGGACCCACAACGATGACTGAGCGTCCCGAATAATCCACACGCTTGCCGAGCAGGTTTTGGCGGAAGCGTCCGGTTTTACCACGCAGGGCATCAGCCAACGACTTGAGTGGACGCTGTGCATCGGTTCGTGCAGTACGCCGCGAATTATCGAAGAGCGAATCAACTGCCTCTTGCATCATGCGCTTTTCATTGCGCAAGATCACATCCGGCGCTTTGATATCTACAAGCCGTTTGAGGCGATTGTTGCGAATAATGATACGACGATAGAGGTCGTTGATGTCGCTGGAGGCAAAGCGTCCACCATCGAGTGGCAGCAGCGGACGCAGTTCCGGTGGGATGACCGGCAAAATGTCAATGACCATCCATTCTGGGTTGTTCGGCTCCCGCCCCGGCTTGGAGCGGAACATATCGAGCACACGAAGCCGCTTGCTGATTTCCTTTCGCCGCTGTTGAGAGGTCTCTTCCCTCAACTCGTTGCGGAGCTTGAGGTACTCTTTGTCCGGGTTGATGCGTCGGAGTAGTTCCTTGATTGCCTCGCCGCCGCTGAGCGCAATGAACTTGCGTGGATCGTCATCGTCCAGGCTACGCTCACTTGCTGGCAGACTGTGGAGAGTATCTTGCAACTGCTCTTCGGTCAGTAGTGTCATCGGCGGAAGTCCGGTCGAGCCCGGTTGGATAACCACATAGGATTCGTAGTACACAATGCGCTCGACGTCCTTGAGCGGCATGCCGAGTAAGCCGCTGATCTTTGATGGATGCGATCGCAAAAACCATACATGAACGATTGGAACTGCCAGTGTGATATGACCAAATCGCTCGCGACGAACGGTTTTTTCAGTAACTTCAACACCGCAGCGATCGCACACGATGCCCTTGTAGCGAATGCGCTTGTACTTGCCACATGCGCATTCCCAGTCACGGATAGGACCAAAGATCTTTTCGCAGAACAAACCGTCCCGTTCCGGACGGAACGAGCGGTAGTTGATCGTTTCGGGTTTGGTCACCTCGCCATGAGATCGCCGCAGAATATCATCGGGCGATGCCAAGCGAATTTCCAATGCCCGGAAACCACCGCGTGGGATTTGGATCGTCTGAACACGTGCCATTATTGATACCTCCGGTTATGGTTAGCTAATTCGTTCTTCGAGACGTTGCGCGTCAAGCCGCACATCCAAACACAAGCCCTGCAGCTCGCGCACCAGAACCATGAAGGCTTCCGGCAAGTTCGGTTGTGGCGCGTTGAAGCCTTTGACGATCGCTTCGTACATCTTCGAGCGACCATTGACATCGTCCGACTTGACGGTCAGCATTTCCTGCAAGGTTGCTGTCGCACCATATGCTTCCAGCGCCCAGACTTCCATTTCGCCCAAACGCTGACCGCCGAACTGCGCTTTACCGCCCAGTGGCTGTTGGGTAATCAGCGAATATGGACCAATCGATCGGGCGTGAATCTTGTCCTCGACCATGTGTGAGAGCTTCATCATGTAGATAACACCGACGGTGACTTTATGCTCGAACGGTTCGCCGGTTCGCCCGTCGTAGAGCACAGTTTTTCCATCGCGTGGCAAGCCAGCTTTTTCCAAGTAATCACCGACTTGCTCCCAGGTAGCGCCATCGAAAACCGGTGAAGCAAAATGCAAACCGAGTTTCGACGCAGCCCATCCCAGCGCCGTTTCATAGAGCTGCCCCAGGTTCATCCGTGAGGGCACCCCGAGCGGATTCAAAATGATATCGACTGGTGTACCGTCCGGCAAAAACGGCATATCTTCGATCGGCACGATCTTGGAGACGATACCTTTGTTACCGTGACGCCCCGCCATTTTGTCCCCGACCTGCAGTTTGCGTTTTTTGGCGACAAATACTTTCGCCATCGCAAGCACACCAGATTGCAGCTCCTCGCCGAGCGTAGCGCGATTGCGCAACACCCGTGCATGTGCTTGTATTTCATTCCTCCGAATGCGGTAGCTTTCCATCAGCTTTCGCACGAGCGACATAATGCGCTCGTCGGCAACCCAGTCGAGTGTCAAGTCCAGTTCCATCAGCACCAAGTCACCCTTTTGGTACTTGTCGAAGAGATTTTGGCGAGTGATCCGTGTGCCGCTCATATACACCCGTTTGCCATCTACCGTTGCCACACCAATGCTCTGATGACCGTCGAGCAGTTTTGCCAGGCGCTCGAGACAGTCGCGATCAAGTGCAGCGAGCTCTTCGTGTTCTTGTCGGTCGATAGCATCGCGACGCCGTTTTTCCTCGGCGCGGTACTCCGCATCGCTCACGATGAAGCGACGCTGGAACAGTTTGGTGTTGATGACCGTCCCGCGCAGACCAGGAGGAGCTTTAAGCGAAGCATCCTTGACTTCGCCGGCACGGTCACCGAAGATCGCACGCAGCAGCTTCTCCTCTGGTGTTGGATCAACTTCACCCTTCGGCGTTACTTTGCCGATGAGAATATCACCCTCCTTGACCTTTGTCCCGACGCGGACGACGCCGTGCTCATCAAGGTCTTTGATCATGTCCTCGCTCATGCTCGGGATGTCGCGGGTAAATTCTTCTTCACCGCGCTTGGTATCCCGGACAACAGCCGTGAATTCCTCGATATGCACCGACGTAAAAACATCCTCGGCAATAAGCCGCTCGCTGACAATAATTGCGTCCTCAAAGTTGTAGCCACGCCATGGCATGAACGCCACCAGCACATTCCGACCGAGCGCTAATTCGCCACGATCGGTGCACGCACCATCCGCTATCGGCATGCCGCGCGTGACACGATCACCGACGCGCACAATGGGACGCTGACAGATACTGGTGTCTTGATTGGTCCTGAAAAAGCTCAACAGTGGGTACTCCACAATGCGGTCACCCTGGAAGGAAATAAGTTTTTCTTCCTCCGAGCGCGGATCATCGTAGCGAATGCGAATGCAGTCAGCCGAAACGTGCTCGACGACACCATCATCTTCAGCCAGGAGCAATGCTCGCGCATCGCGGGCAATACGTGCCTCCATTCCTGTACCCACCAGCGGTGCATCCGGACGAATCAAGGGCACTGCCTGGCGTTGCATGTTCGAGCCCATCAGCGCACGGTTGGCATCGTCGTGCTCCAAAAACGGAATAAGCGATGCTGCCGGCGAAATGATTTGGTCGGTGGAGATGTCCAGATATTGTACTTCTTCCGGATTGACGGTCACGTAGTCACCGCTACGTCGAGCACGGACACGGGGGCCGACGATACGTCCCTTATCGTCAATCGGTGTGGACGCAGGTGCAATCACCTTGCCTTCTTCGTCTTCGGCGGAAAGGTATTCGATCTCGTCGGAGACTTTCCCATTTTTAACTTTTCGGTACGGCGTTTCGATAAAGCCAAAGCGATTGATGCGCGCGTGCATCGCCAGCGAGGAAATAAGACCGATATTCGGACCTTCTGGCGTTTCGATCGGGCAGAGTCGGCCATAGTGGGTATAGTGCACGTCGCGCACCTCAAAGCCAGCACGTTCGCGCGTTAGACCTCCAGGACCGAGTGCCGAGACGCGCCGCTTGTGTGTCAGCTCTGCCAGTGGATTGGTTTGGTCCATGAACTGGGAAAGCTGGTTAGTGCCAAAGAATTGATTAACCACGCTCGTCACGGCGCGCGCGTTCGTCAATGCTGCAGGCGATAACTCATCGAGATCTTGGACAGTAAGCTTATCCTTCACCCCGCGTGCAAGCCGCGTAATCCCCGTCATGTAGATAGATGCCAGTTGCTCACCGACTGTTCGCACGCGACGGTTCGAGAGGTGATCGACGTCGTCAACGGGAAACCGGCCCTCATGAACGCCGAGCAAGTAGCGTACTGTTGCGACAATGTCTTCGTTCGTCAGGATCGTTGTTGCGAGCGGTGGAGGTTCGACACTAATTTCCTTGTACATCTGCTCGAGCTTCCGATTGATGCGGAAGCGACCGACCTCACCGATGTCATAGCGCTTATCGTCAAAGCAAATCCGAAGAATAACGTGCCAAGCGGATTCCATATCGGGCGGTTCGCTGGCGCGAATCTGGCGATAGATCATCTCGAGCGCATCTTCGTGCGTCCGTGTTGTGTCTTTGTCAAGTGTGCGCTTGATAATGGGCTCGTCATTGGGATCAGTGTAGCGATAAAGAACAATCGACGAAATCTTTGACCGACGAATCGTGTCGATAAGCTCTTCATCGAGCACACTATTTCGCAGGACAAGAACTTCGCCCGTAGTGTAATCGATAGCGTCTGTCGCGACGATGCGACCAACGAAGCTATCATCGAGATGAGAAATGGTAATCTTTTCGGTAACGTCAAATAGCGTTAATATTTCTTCGTCGGTCGAGCAAAACGGCGTACCATCGGGTCTCCGGAGTGCACGAAGGAATGTTGTGGCAAGGAATTTTTTCTTGCGGTCAATGTATGCGTAGAGCAGATTGTTGATGTCGGTTGTGAACTCGACCCATGAACCTTTGAACGGGATGATACGCGCTGAATGGAGCTTCATGCCGTTGGCATGGATCGTTTCGTCAAAGAACACACCCGGGGACCGGTGAATCTGCGAAACGACAACGCGTTCTGCCCCGTTAATAATAAACGTGCCGCGCGGCGTCATCGCAGGAATCGTACCCATGTAGACTTCTTGTTCGATCGCTTCGATGTAGTCTTCCGACGATGGGTCGGCTTTGCTTGATAGACGGAGCTTGGCTTTGAGGGTTTTCGCGTATGTCAGCTCCCGCTCGCGGCATTCTTCTTCGGTGTAGCGGGGACGCTCGATGGTGTAGCCGAGGAAATCCACTTGCAAGATACCTTGATTATCCTCGACAGGGAAATTCATTAGGAATGCTTTCTGCAAACCGACCGGCTTGCGGAGTTCATGCGGAACATCCTCTTGGAGGAATTCCTCGTAGGAACGAATTTGAACATCAAGCAAGTCGTCATAGAGCTGCCGACTCGGTACGCGTGCAAACGAAATACGTTCGCGAAATGGGCTGGGCCGAGTTGGCTGGGTGGTAGATATAGACTTTTTCATCGCACTAGCATAGGGAGTACGTGAAACAGAAATGGGTTTCTCGATTGCCGGCACCTCTGTTTATCTGATAGCGTCAGCAATCGAGAAACCCCCAGTCGAGCAGTAGAATTACGCACGGGATCGAGCGAAACCGAACGCGGTCCGCCGGTCAGCGTTTTCTACCGCTGCACCGAGGGAATAGACACGCCACTTGCTCGAGTACGGAACGCTCGACGCAGCATGTCTTTTGGCTGTTGACGGTTTCGCGCGATCGAAATCCACCGCCGCGAAACCCACACACTGGTGCACGCAGCTTGCTATCGCTACGTGCACCGTGCGGGGACGATATTACTTGAGTGTAACTTTTGCGCCTGCGTCTTCGAGCTTTTTCTTGATCGATTCGGCTTCTTCTTTCGAGACGCCTTCTTTGACGATCTTCGGCGCACCTTCGACGAGGTCCTTGGCTTCTTTCAGACCCAGACTGGTGATTTCGCGAACGACCTTGATGACGTTGAGTTTTTGCCCACCAGCTTCAGTCAATTCAACATCAAAGGTCGTTTTTTCTTCTTCTGCTGGAGCAGCAGCCGCACCAGCAGCTGCTGGCATTGCTGCCATCATCATCGGGGCAGCAGCGGTGACCCCAAACTTCTCTTCGAGAGCTTTTTTAAGTTCGGCTGCTTCAGCGAGCGTGAGGCTACTAATCTTCTCGACAAGTTCTTCAACAATTGCAGACATGGAATTTTCTCCGAAAAATGGTTCGACAAACTATGCGGCTTTCTTTTTCGCGACTTCTTCGATAACTGACGCCAAGCCGCCGATAACAGAGTTGATCGTGCCGACGATACCAGACACCGGAGCAGTCAAACTGCCCATGATTGCAGCGATGATTTCCTCGCGCGTCGGCAGTGAGGCAATCAGCGATAGCTGGGACCCCTCATAGAGGGCGCCATCAACTATCGCCGCTTTCAGCCGAGGTTTCCCATCATGTTTGCCAGCGTACTCTTTGAGGAGTTTCGCTGGCGTGATAGGATCAGATTTCGGCGCGAAAATCACTGCTGTTTGGCCGAAGAGCATACGCTCATCGAATGCGGGTTGCTCGGTTTGTTGCAGTGCGCGTAGCAGTAGCGTGTTTTTGACGACATGGTAACGTGCACCGTTGCTTTTGAGCAACCGCCGCAATTCCCAATCTTCGGCGACTGTCATTGTGGTAAAATCCACAAAGTACAGCGCCGACGACTGCGCGATCGCATCGGCGACTTCGGCAACGACTTGTGCTTTTTGTTCGCGTGTTGCCATAAGAAGCATTCCAAAGTGTAACGAGCGCTTCAGATGCGAGCACTTTGGAGGGATCGGTGTCCACATCACCGATTTCCGCTGCCTCGCACGATGAGTGCGTAATAGCTTTCTGTATTAGTGCGTGGTTCCGCTTGCGGGCATCGTCGCGTCTGCAACGCGCACGCTCGGACCCATTGTTGAACTAAACGCGATACTTTTGACGTATTTGCCTTTTGCTGTCGCTGGTTTTGCTCGCAGGATGCTCTGATAGAGAGCTGCGATATTCTCGGCGAGCTTGTCGGCAGTAAACGAGCACTTACCGACAGACGCATGAACAATACCGGCTTTGTCGACGCGGTATTCGATTTTGCCCGCCTTGACCTCCGCGACGGCTTTAGCAACGTCGAACGTCACCGTACCGCTTTTGGGGTTTGGCATCAACCCGCGTGGACCGAGGATACGACCAAGTTTGCCGATTTCACCCATGACATCGGGCGTAGCGATGATAACATCAACATCGGTCCAGCCACTTTGAATTTTTTCGACGTACTCAGCCAGTCCGGCATAGTCAGCTCCAGCATCGAGTGCTTCTTGGTCCTTTGGCGATTTTGCCAGAACGAGAACACGGACTGACTTTCCAGTGCCGTGTGGTAGCGTGACAGTGCCACGCACAAGCTGATCAGCTTTACGCGGATCAACACCCAACCGAACCGCTACGTCGAACGATTCGTCGAACTTTGCAGTAGCTGTCTGCTTAACAAGCTCGACAGCTTCTGTAAACGAGTACTCTTTGGCGGGATCAATTTTACTTGCAGTTGCGCGGTAGCGTTTACCGTGCGTATGTGCCATAATACCTCCGTGTGCTCCAAACGACGCTCCCGCAGGGGTGAGCATCTCGCACGTCAGTGGTGAAACATACAACTCAATCTTCAACGACGATGCCCATATTGCGTGCAGTACCAGCAATCATCGAGATTGCCGATTCGAGAGAATCGCAATTAAGATCAGACATCTTGATTTTGGCGATTTCCTCCAATTGTGCGCGACTGACTTTGCCGACTTTAACCCGGTTGGGTTGGCCAGAACCTTTCTCGACACCAGCAGCTTTCGCCAGGAGCACTGCTGCCGGCGGTGATTTGACCACAAACGTGAAGGTTTTGTCAGCATAGTACGTGACCACCACTGGCACGACTGTGCCTTGTTGTTTGGCGGTGCGCGCATTGAATTGCTTGACAAACTCGGCACCGTTGAGACCACGCTGACCAAAAGCTGGACCAACGGGTGGTGCCATCGTTGCTTCGCCAGCTTTCAACTGCAGCTTGAATGTGCCGGCAATTTTTTTAGCCATTTTTCAGTGACCTTGGAGCGTTGAACTATTCGGGTCGCTCGATTTCGACTTGTGTAAAATCGAGCTCGACAGGCGTCTTGCGCCCGAGAATTGCGACTTCAACCTTTACCTTCTGTTTTTCGTTGTTGACTTCGGTAACCGTACCAGAAAATCCTTTGAACGGACCATCAATGATGCGTACAGGATCACCGACTTGGTACGCATTCTCGATTGTGGCAACATCTTTCCGTTCTTCGATGCGCGAAAGGATACGCTCGACTTCCTCGGGTTTGAGCGGCTGAGGACCGAGTCGGTCGTTGACACCCAAAAAACCGGACACGCCGGTAATACTCAGTATGATATCCTGAAGCTGTTTGTCGAGCACTGCTTCGAGAAGCAAGTACCCCGGCAAGAAGTTGCGCTTTTTCTCGCGCCGTTTACCGCGGCGTATTTCGAAGACGGTTTCTTCGGGTATAACGATGCGTAGAATCCGTTCTTGTAATCGGCGATGTTTGATTTCTTGTTCGATGGCTTTCTGCACGCGGCGCTCGTGTCCGGTGAACGTGCGCAGGACGTACCAGCGCGGTGTCGCCTGTTGTTCGGTCGTTGAAATGGTCATAAGTATGCTCGGCAGCCGAGTACCACTAGTACAGTTGTTGCATGATAAAACTCATCGCCAAGTCCACTAACCACACAAACGCGGAAATAATCACGCACGTGACCGTTACAACTACTGTGGACTCGCGGAGCTGTTCGCGCGTCGGCCAGGAAACTTTCCGCATTTCCTTGCTGACATCGCCTATATAGTTTTTGATGCGTGCAATCATTGAACGCCGACGTCAGTAAACACACATGCAGGGGTGGCAGGACTCGAACCCACAACCCGCGGTTTTGGAGACCGCTGCTCTCCCATTTGAGCTACCCCCCTGTCGTGAGCTGACGAGCGGGATTGAACCGCCGACCTCTTCCTTACCAAGGAAGTGCTCTACCAACTGAGCTACGTCAGCACACGCCAGTTTTGTCGCAGTCACAACGCCGACAACTACGACATCGCTCTTTGGAGCGGGAGACGGGGATCGAACCCGCGGCCCTCAGTTTGGGAAACTGATGCTCTACCACTGAGCTACTCCCGCGCACCGAGCGCGATCAGAGAGCGGGAGACGGGATTCGAACCCGCGACCAACAGCTTGGAAGGCTGCTACTCTACCAGCTGAGCTACTCCCGCCTCGCAAAGCGTGGGCGGGGAAGGATTCGAACCTCCGAAGGCATAACGCCAGCAGATTTACAGTCTGCCCCATTTGACCGCTCTGGAACCCGCCCAGCTTTTGAGCTTGCAAAAATACTACATCCTGCACAACTATCCAAACACTTATGCAGTAGCAGTGAGCACACGTTTCCGTGCACTGTTGGTTGCCATCGCAGTCTTGAACGCAGCGAAAATATAGCGGCTATCATGGGGTCCGGGTGCTGCTTCCGGGTGATACTGCACCGACATGATAGGATAGACACGGTGTCGCAAGCCCGCCACTGTTCCATCATTGAGATTGATGTGCGTTATTTCCAGTTCGTCGGGCAGCCCTTCTGCACGCACCGCAAAACCGTGATTCTGCGAGGTGATTTCTACGCTTCCCGTCAGAAGATTTTTGATCGGGTGGTTAACTGCATGATGTCCAAAACGTAACTTGAAAGTTGTGCCCCCAAATGCCAACGCGATAATCTGATGCCCTAAACAAATGCCCAACAGTGGCACACCGCTTCGCCCAAGCATCCGCGCTGTTTCAATGCCATAGGTCACAGCAGCCGGATCCCCTGGTCCATTCGAAAGCACCACACCGTCAGGATCATAGCTAAGTATGTCTTCTGCTGATGTTGTCGCTGGAACAACTGTCACTTTGCACCCATGATAGGCAAGCAGCCGAAGAATATTCCGCTTGACGCCAAAATCAACTACGACCACATGATACTGGGGCACCGGTACCTTCTCGAGAAGATCTCCCTCCTGCTGCTCTGGGACAAACTCGTATGGTGCTATTGTTGTCACCAAAGGACACAGGTCAGCCCCTTCCATCAGTGGAAGTGCACGTACACGTTCGAGCAATACCTCATCGCTATCGGGAGCTGTAGTGATAAGTCCACGCATAGCACCCTCGCTTCGAAGAATGCGGACTAAGCGGCGTGTGTCAATTCCCTGGATACCAATTTTGCGATGCATTTCGAGATATTCACTGAGCGTCCAACGGGCACGCCAATTCGATGCGATCCGGCTGCACTCGTAAACTACAATTCCCTCTACCTGCAGCGCATCGGATTCGTTGTCCCATGGATTGATACCGTAGTTTCCAATATGGGGAGCGGTAAACACCACAATTTGGCCCTTATAGCTCGGATCGGTCATTACCTCCTGATAGCCGCTCATTGCTGTATTGAAAACAACTTCTCCCGCAGCTTCAGCTGTGACATCGCCAAATGCAGTACCATGGAATATCGCACCATTTTCCAGAACAAGACGGGCAGGCTGCATCGCAAAGAGCAGATAGTAAAACTGCTTTGCTGCGAAAATACGAGTGCCTCTTTAGAGCTACCGCACAGCCCAGAACTTATCCCTCTACTCGCGGACAGGTATCCATTCCTGCGCTGCACTCCGACGAGCAATCAACGCACTACTCCAATTAGCAAACCACTGCCACAGAATGCGCCGATACCCCCAACGCCGATATCGTCGCGGCGACTCATACACTAATAGCGGACGTGGAATCGCAATACGAGTCCATTTGCGGACACGATGAAAAAACTCGAAATCTTCCCCGGCAACAAGAGACTCGTTATAGCCTCCGGTCCGCTCAAATACCCAGCGACGGATAACTTGGCATTCACCACGCCCTACTCCGCATCCCACTTTTGCAGCCACGGAAAGGTATGCATTGAACACACCATGGACAATCCGATCGGTGGTAATTCGCTCCTCGGGAGCAATTACTACTGGAGCTGCTAATGCTGCATACAGTGCATACGGTCCTTCTCCCTTTGCCCATTGGCAGAGAAATGCCCAAAATGCCTCCCAGTCAGCAGGCATACAATCAGCATTCAAAAACACCAGAACCGTACCCGAAGAAAGGTATGCTCCCACGTTTCGCCCTGCAGCGATGGTCTGCCGCCATGGCGCTCGGTGAGTTGCTACCACATCGGCATACTTGCGGGCAATTGCCGTTGTCTGATCGGTACTCCCCCCATCACTGACTATAAGCTCGATGTTGTAGTTGTTGATTGTTTCTTCGTCGAAGTGCCGTAGCAATCGCTCGAGGATACGTTCCTCCTGTAAAGTTGGGATAATGACACTCATTTGCACCTGTTTCTGTCTCCGTCGGGGCGGTAAACGTCGCCAAACATCCACGCCTTCGATAGCACGCGAAAAACTTGTAGAAATGTTCACAGCCGCACACCGCCTATTGTCAGCTTAAGTGGATAGAGCAAATACAGCCGCGGTGGTTGATGCTCACGCCATTCAATAGCAGGCGTTGGTAGCTTGAAGTAATTGAATGACTGCACCAACCAATTCACCACTGATCCAACGGGATGTCCTATCACTTGGCGAAAATCCGGCATCAGCTCCACTAAGTCCACATCGAGGCTCGCAATCAATCGTCGGTCTGAGTTACCATTGTTCCCTCCCAACCCGCGAACACCATAGCCAATGCCGAAAGATAGCCACCGTGGAATCATAGAACGCACAGCAGGCGGCATAAAGGGAGAAAGCTTGACAGAGAGAAAGAACGTCGAGCTACTGTAGTCATCAATGAAGGTTTTTCCCTCAGCACGTTCATGCTCTCCATACCAATGCGCTGGAATATACTGCCATTTGGGAGAAACGTATTGCAAGGCTGGTACGGATTGCTGAAGGAGAAAGTACGCCGAGCCAATAAGATTGTACGCAAAGTCACTGGGGCTGAATCCCCAATTTTTCCCTACCCCATCCTGGAATTCCACGTAACTCTGATACACGATCCCCATCAACGCTCCATAAAACATCGCATCATGGTAGGCAATGCCTGCACCCTGCAACAACTCCCCCGAGTAATACGACATGACGTAAGCACCGTAGATGTGCCCCAGTTTGTCAACCCCACGGGCATAATTACCATCTTCGATAACACGGAATTCCGCACGCTCATTCCAGATTGTTGCCTTCTGGTAAAAATGCAGTCCGACCATTGCTCCTACGTAAAGACTCCCTGCTACACTGAGTGTCCACGGATTGATTTTACTTTGTCGAAGGGGAGGCATGCCATCAATCGTATACCGCTGATGACCAGCGAAGGTGAATTGTTCCCAGGGAATAATAATGTCGGTATTGGGTTGGAAAGAAGAAGTACATTCCCCATCACCATTGACGGTAGCACTGCCCTGCTGCAGTATCACAAGCAGTTCAATAGCGATACACAGAGCAATGTACATCGGTTCTTTAGAGCGTAAGAATTTCGACATTAGCTTGGACGACACTTTTTGGAATCAGGGTTGGGAAGTAGGCAACTACTTCGCTTGGCTTTGGGCGACCACCAGAAAAACCAGTGACGCCGGGTGGACCTGTCAAAATCAATGGCGCGATCTCTTTCCCAAATCGTTCGACAGCAACATAATCGTGCGACCGAACACCGATGCGAAGCATTACTTCTGGAGGTTCAACAGCAGGGGCAAGAGGACCATGGCAGGCATTGTAGCCCACAAATTCCGTCCGTATTTCTTCGAATTCCAACCCAAGCAGCTCCAAGCGTCGGCGAAGGATTGCGTCGGCCGCACGTGCTCGCTCAAGAGCTTTCGGTGCCGAGTACACAAGAGTTCCCACCGCAATGTAACCATCTGCATAGCTTGCGCTGACTTTATAGGTATCTGTCGCTGCACGTCCCTTGATCCCGAAGACTACAACACGATCATTCCCTTCGTCATGAAGTTCGATTGTCGTAAAGTCTGCAATGCAGTCGGGAGTTATGTAGGTCCGGGGATCGCCTATTTCATAGAGTAATTGTTCTGAAACAGTTTCCCGCGTTACAGCACCTCCTGTGCCTGGATGCTTTGTCACTATGAAAGTACCATCGGGATAAGCTTCGATGATCGGGAATCCAATCTCCGCAAGGTTAGGTAAGTGCATCCAATCACCCAAGAAATTCCCTCCTGTAGCTTGCCCACCGCATTCGTTGATGTGACCGGCAACAACTCCCGCAGCAAGTTTATCCCAGTCCTCCCACCCCCAACCAAATTCAAATACCATCGGCGCAAGGGTAAGACCAGTGTCTGTCACACGACCAGTAATAACTACGTTAGCTCCTTGCTCAAGGGCTTCTACTACTACCCGAGCACCCAAGTACACATTAGCACTTAAGAGTCGGTCGCGCACTGCGGAAAGTGGTACACCCGTTTCCATATGCTGCAGAGGATAGCCTGCAGCGAGCAATTCATCGATACGGGGAAGAATATCATCGCCTGTTATGACTCCAATTCGCAATCCACTTACCCCACGCTTTCGGGCAAGATCGAGAACAGCCTCTGCTGCACCTTTGGGATTGACACCTCCCGCGTTAGTAATGACCCGGATATTTTTTGCAATGACGTCATCGAGAATCTCACTCATGACATCAACAAAGTCTCGAGCATATCCCCATTGAGGATTGCGCTGTCGCTGTTTTTGGAGAATGGACATGGTCACTTCTGCTAAGTAATCCATGACCAAGTAGTCAATAGGTCCACGGCGAACTTGTTGGAGCGGCGCACTGAGTAAGTCACCCCAAAATCCTTGTCCTGATGCGATGCGTACGATAGACTTCATACCAGCATACGACGAGAAAAAACACCAGTGAAAGACTCTTTACGTCTTGAAGCATTGCAAATTTGCAGCAACGCTACTGTACTTGAGTTCCCCTGTTACAAGCAATGGACGATAGCCCTCTCCACGCCGGTGTGGTTTTGCGTCAAAAACGCACGGAGCTGGGACTCAGCATTCGTGATGTAAGCCGGCTCACGGGAATCCGAAGCACCATTATCGAGGCAATCGAGGCTGGTGCTTTCGATCAAATGCCTCTGGTGTATATGCGCTCATTCGCCCGCCGGTATGCTCGAGCATTAGGGCTCGATGAGCGCGAGCTACCCCCAATCGAAGAGCCACTAAAGCGGACTCCCATAAGTAGGGAAAACATATCCTTGTCCATACGCAAGGGAACATCATCTCGAACTAACACAAGCAATCTTATTGCATTTGCCCTCCTTGGAGCAGTTGGTATTGCTGCAGGGATTTTCTTCTTGCTTCCCCACGGAGAAAGTTCTTCCTCCCAACCAGAGGAGGTATCGGAAGCGCCTGTGGAAACCCTATACACTTCCCCCCGAGGAGGATTATTTGACTACTTCGGTGGAACACCCATTGATAGTCTCCGTTTGGAAGCTGTTGCAAAGGATACAGTGTGGATTAGCGCAACTATAGATGGACGCCGAAGCGAACAGATAACCCTTCGCCCAGGAGAGCGCCGCCAATGGAATGCCCACACAATGGTTGTAGTCTCTATTGGGAATGTTGGAGGGGTTGAATTGTATCGCAATGGACAAAAACTGCCACCATTGGGTAACCGGGGCGAGGTAGTACGTTCAGTAAAAATCACAGCAACAGATATTGTCACCAGCACAAGTAGCTGGGCAGTAAAGCGGGATTCTGTGCTTGAAGCATTGCGTAGCCGTCCTGCACCTTCGCAACAAGGTACTACTCCTTTTACGCCCTCTCAGAGTATGCAAAAACCTACTCCTTCACGTCCTTCCCCGCCTGACCGTCGACGACAAGAGATTTTGCGGCGTGCATTCCAGTCCCAAGAGATCACCCCAGTTCAGCCAAAGCCACCAGTTCCATCCTCTTCGAAGCCTTCCTCGCCATAGCTATAGGGTTGAGCGAATGATGTCATGAATTCGCACCAGTCCAATGCACTCATTCTCAGCAGTAACCACTGGTAGAACGCCAATTTGACGTTCTCGCCGTTCCATCATTGCCAACGCCTCGCCCAAAAGTGCATCAGGAGTAATGGTAATAGGGCAAGCGGTCATAACATCGCTAACCTTTATGGGACGAATGTCCTCGACCCGTTCTAACACGCGACGCACATCCCCATCGGTGATAATCCCGACAAGCTTTTTTCCTTCCACAACACACACACACCCCAATCCCTTCCGACTGATTTCAATAATTGCTTCTCGCAGCGAAGCCTGTGGAGAGATTCTGGGAACCAACTCTCCCTTCACCATCACGTCCACAACACGAAGCGTAAGATTTCGCCCTAATTGTCCCATTGGATGGGAGCGAGCAAAGTCAGTGATTGTAAAATTTTTCACCTGCATTAGGACTAATGCAAGAGCATCTCCAAGAGCAAGCGCAGCTGTCGTGCTTGCACTAGGCACAACATCCCACGGACACGCCTCGCGCTCAATACTTGCATCGAGAACGACATCAACTACCTGAGATAAATATCCGTTCGTGCTCCCCAGGATCCCAATTACGGGAATTGAACGTTGCTTCAGGAATGGAACAAGCTGTACAAGTTCCTGGGTAGTCCCACTACGCGAAAGAATAATCGCACAATCTTTATCAGAGAGTACGCCAATATCCCCATGTAAAGCTTCGACTGGATGAAGAAAAATCGCGGGTGTACCAACACTGGACAAGGTAGACGCAATTTTCTGCGCAATGATGCCGGACTTACCAACACCACTGAGGGCAACAAGTCGGGCAACTCTCAGCAATTCAATTGCTTGAAGAAAGGCAGCATCCAGCCGCTCTGCGACTTGATGCACTGCTTCTGCTTCTGTGCGGATAATCCGACGTGCTTCTGCAAGCTGTGTGGCTTTATCCATGATGTATCGTCCTATCCAGCATCATCCCGGAGGCCATCCCATCGGGCGTCCGCCAAGCAGATGACAATGGAGATGGAAGACTGTCTGCCCACCATCGGGATTTGTATTGATGACGAGGCGATATCCCTTTTCAGCAATACCTTCTTCCTGCGCAATTTTTCGAGCTACCAAGAGAATATGACCCAACAAAAGGCGGTCATCCTCGGTTGCATCGTTAAGAGTAGGGAGAACTTTCTTCGGCACTATCAGAACATGAACCGGTGCTTGAGGAGAAATATCACGAAATGCCACAACAAGTTCGTCCTCGTAAAGGATTGTTGCTGGCAGCTCTCGCCGGATAATTTTCGCAAATACCGTATCGCTCATTTGATACCACAAGCAATCTTGACCACAAAAATAGAGAGGGCAGCCGTCGTTAGGCTGCCCTCTCGGCATCAAGCTTTGTTTCTACCGTATAAGCGACATCCGCTTAATCTCGACACGGTCACCTACCTTGAGACGATACAGATAGGTACCACTGCTCAACTGCTTGCCGTTCTCGTCTGTGCCATCCCAGCGTACCGTTTGGTACCCGGATTGCACCTGGCCCGTTACAAGCTTCTTGACGACATTGCCGAGTACGTCAACGACATCCAGCTCGACTACCGAGTTCGCTGGAACTGTATAGGCAATCGTCGTCGATGCACTGAATGGATTCGGCGAGTTTTGCTCCAGCGTTAGTTCTGCATCGTCGGTGAAGTCAAACCGGAGCGTCCCGCTATAGCTGACCGATCCATCACGGCTGACTTGACGGAGGCGGTACTCGTAGATATTTCCGCCGCTTACCGTTCGGTCAGTGTATGAGTAGCTCAGCGGCGCTGTCGAGTTACCGTTTGCTGCTTGAGTGGGAACGAAAGCAAGCTCCTGCCATTGGTCCGCACCTGCTGTACGACGCTCAAGATAGAAGCCATGGTTATTGGTTTCCGACGATGTTTCCCACCACAGATCAACGGCTGTTGGCCGCTTTGCACCTTCAAAGAGCGTAATTTCCACCGGTGTAATCCGGACATACTTCCGTGGACCGATCGAGCGATTGCCCAGGAATGGGCGAATCATTGGAATCCAGCTTCCTCGAGTATACGAGGATCCTTGACCAATATAGCCTCGGAAGTCAAGGAAATTGTACGCTACGTTCCCAACCGTCGGCACGAACTCTGCCCATTGTCCACTCCCAACGGAATTTTCGAAGACAAATTTGTTGTCGTTAATGAGTGTTCCCTGAATAGTGCGGCGGCGGAAAGCCTTATCGATGAGCAAATTGATGTTGTTCGCACCGGGGATTGGTGCTGCGTTAAAGTTACCCAGCTGGATACCCATTCGCTGAGCGACACCGCCTAACTCGAAGCCGACGGAACTCAGCTGCGCCACAGCTGCCCAATAGGTACCAGGTGGAAGTACCACTGGACGCTCAAGGAGGTAGGTCGTGTATTCGTTGTATTTGACATCACCGCTTGCATCCATCCCGCGGTAAGCACGGAGGATACTTCCTGGAATCGGATTGCCTGACGGAATCCCTCCTTGATCGTTGTAGATAGCAAAGCGGATGTTATCTGTGTTCGAGTTGAGGGAGGCAAACCATGCTTGGAAGCCATAGACTGTATCCTGGGTGGTCAGCTCGAATTTAACCGCAATTTGACCCGAACCATTTCCACCATCGGCGCCAGCAGCTGTGACTGGGGTATATGCCGACGATTGATATCCGAGCAAGTTCAATCCTTTCCCGAACATGCGGATGAGTGGTTCATTAGGTACCTCATTTTGTGCAGTGGGATCGTGGTAGCTGAACGAGGGTCCGAACGTCATCTCAAATTCGCTGAATGTCGAATCGTTTAGTGGCTCCAAATCACCACCCGGATAGTTCACTTTTGCTGCGATAATGTAGCGGTCCTGATTGGAACGTGCCGATTCACGCGCATTCCATGCGGGCATTGTCATTTCACGATCTTCATTACCACGGATGTAGGGAATAACCACTGTGCGATCGTACACATAGCGGCGGTCAATATTGGGATTTTGGGCATCATTCCGATCAGCTATCGTAACGCGAATTGGGAATGCTTGGGCTGGTAGGCCTGTATTGTTACTGACTTTAACCCGGATTGGAATGCGCTGTGCTTGACTTGCCGGTGTTACACGGTATGGCCACGTTGCCAGTACCGTCATAACTTCAAGATCCGTAACCTCACGTGGGAAGAGAATCCGAATATTTTTCAAAAAGATTGGGTCATAATCATCGGCAGGACCAAACGGGATAGAATGGTCGCGTGCTGCCCATCGGAATCGAATGCGGAAGTATTGAGCACCTTCATTCGGAGCGTTGATGAAAGTATCAGGAATCGGGATATAGACCTTTCTCCATTCGAAATCTTTTCCATCATCGAACGGATCAACTACAATTCCCTGTGCCCGTGTTAGCGGTGTATCCTTGTCAACTGGATGGAAGCCTCTACGGTATCCACCCCCACCCCACACGCTCCATGCTGGGTTATCAGTAATCGCCGATTGACCGCAACAGCGAGGATGCCAGTTCCACTCAAATGAAGGAGCTCCTGGTATATCAGACACCACAACGTTATTAATCAGATCCCGCGTTGGACGCCCAAATTCTACTCGAAGCACATCTTGGAAGTCATCAGCAGTATTGCCCGGAGCGACAATACCCGCTGTTGGACCTAGGTCAAAGTATGCAACTCTTGGCTCTGGGCCTGGCAATTCACTCGATGCCCAATCGCGGGGATATCCTTCCGTTCTCTTCGCTGCCCGATGGAACGCAAACGAAAGAACTGCTCCTCGCCGATCCCGTAAGTCAATGGGGAATGTAATCAGAGTGTCGCCTCCCGTTGCAACAACCAACGGCTGACCATCGGGTTGTTGCACCTCTCGGTCTAAGCGAATAACGGGGGTTTTGAGAGTGAAGAATGGATTGTTTGCTGCTGCATATTCACCTCGGGGAGGCGGCGGATTATTAGTTGACTCATCTCCATCAAGCACATCTGCTCCAATGCTGATAAACTTCAGCACCGATGGGATTGGAGATCCACCAACCACATGGTACTCCCGAATGTCTTCGTTAAGCTGAGTTAGACGGCGACTGACAAAAAGACGGAATCGAACTGTATCATCGAATGGCCACATGTCTTTATAGCCAATACCCGCTGAGTCTATCGGAACAGCAATAACATATGCAGTGAAACGACCAATTTGATCATCTATAAACTCATTCGGTTCGAACGGTGGGAATTGTACCTGTACGTATGCGTATGGCGGGACACCATTGAGTGCCGGGGGCGGTGTCGTAGCAGTAAATACGGTTGTTGTGCCGGAAGTCTGGAAGGTACCGAGCCGATATCCTCCCACTGTCCAGTTCGAGTTGTCACTGAAGAAGGAATTGATCCGTACCAGTCGGTTGTACACAACCCGACCAGTTGCGTCGTTGACGATGCGGAAGCGTGCAGCGAATTTGATGTTTTGGGGTTGATAGTTTACCCCTTGAGGTCCTTGAATGTCATTAGACATGTTTTGGAATACTGCAATTGGCTGAATACCACCCAGCCGCTCATGGCCCGCAAGAATTTCAAAATTCCGTAGCCTGTCAGAGGGCACCACGACTGTGTAGTCGTTAGGCTGATTAGGATCCCGTGGCTTGACGCGGTATTCGGTGGTAACAGCACGAACTGTATTCTTCCACTGCTTGAACTGGACGATCATGCTCAAAGCAGGGGTTCGGTTATCTTCTGCTTGTCGTCCAGTGCTTGTACCGCTTACAAATACTGCTGGGTTGAATCCCGAAGCAACTTGTGTGTAGTACACTGAGTACTGAAGATAGCGAACGGTAGAGCCAGAGGTACCAGTAATGGAATTATAATTGATGTGTCGTGCCAAGCCACGGACGGCCAACGTAGTGTTCATCCGCAACATATCTGCGGCGCGGTAGGGACGTCCTTGGGCATCGCGGGCAATCCCTTGAAGGTTGGTAAACACGACATGTATGGATGAATCTGAGCGATTAAGAACAACCGCCACACTGAACGAGATAAAGTTTTGATCACCTGGCCGAATATTGGCAGGGTAGGTGTAGGTGCCCACCTGTGCCCCATTTTGGAAGAATCGCCAAACTCCACGTGGCGTGAGGTTGTGATACCAAATAATCAGGCGATCACCGTTGATTGAACGCTTGTAGTAAACCTTGCCATAGTCATCGATGTAATTGTCTTTTGGATTAAACACGGAAAGCTGCAAATCCCCCCAGCATGGCATAATGAGGGGTGGATTGTTGACGAAGTTCTCGATACTACTCCGTCCGTCATTCCCCGACCAACGGTTATTGGGATTGCGGATTCCATCCTGCGCGTTTGCACTACTTTCAGATATCGGAGCTGTGTTTGCCGGTCTGCCTAATGCTATGCAACGATAGCCATAGTCATCTGGGGTTGGATCAGTTGCACCACTCGACCCTTGAGGCGGACGTGTATCTTCTGCTTGGGGATCGTAGAAAGAGAACACCCCGGGAGCAATTTCCCGCTGTGTCCGCTGCCCATTGTCATCATAAAAGTAGCGACGGTTGCTGAGCGCTATGATTCCATTGGTAGAAACATAAAAACTATCATACCGGACACCATTGAAGTAAAAGTCAAAACCAATCGGAATCGGTCCTGCAAATGCATTGTCAGTCGAGTCAGTCCCATAAGGCAAAGCTGCTGTCTTCGTCGCAGGATTTTGGAAAAATGGCTTCCCTTCGGGATGACCAATCCAGTAGGACTCGGGGAACTGGTGCGCACCACTTACAATTTGGCGCCAGGTCGTCGGCTGATAGTTAAGGTCAATTTCGTCTATCGGAAGACGGAATGGATAATTCTTCCATGCTGGATCAGCATTGTCATCGCTGTCCACAATGTAGTACCCAGTAGAGACAGTGGGGGCAACCGTGTTCTTTACCGCCGGGTTTGGATTAGGATTTGCTGGCGGTCCAATTGCAAAAGGCCGGGGGAATGAACCGTTGTTATCTACCTTGCCTATAATGCTCCGACGCAGCTCGTCATTGCCCTTGCCGTCGTCGCTCAAGGCAAGACCGACAGCTACCACCAACATCGCTCCAACAAGGAACATTTTGTTCCGCATGGTACCCTCGAGAAAAATGTGGAACATACTGTTTTCTATATCCGGCATAATGTTTTCTTTATTCAGAAGTTTCATCATCGCACTTTGCACAAAAGTAATACACATTTTTCCATTACTGTTTCGCAACCTATCGCAATCGGACCAATAACACTCTCTCCTTGGCGCATCGCACTGCGTTACCGCCTATCTCAGCGACAGAGCGCCAGGACTTTTTCGCTCTATTTACACATTCACCGGTAATGTTACCAACCGTAAAAATGCAAAAAAAAATCGTCACAACCAAACTCTTTTTACCCTGTGGGGAAAACAAGTTTTCTGCATAATCGGTCCAATGCACGAGGATAATAATGATGCTCTGCTTCCTGTACACGCTGCATGAGAGATTCGGCAGTATCTGACAGGAGCACGGGGATATGCACCTGTTCTATAATTTGCCCTGCATCGTATTCTTCAGTGACAACATGTACCGTAATGCCTGTACAGTGCTCCCCTTTGTCGAGAACTGCTCGATGTACATTGAGCCCATACATCCCTTTTCCACCAAATTTGGGGAGTAGAGCAGGGTGGATGTTGACAATACGCCCCGGATATCGCTGCACTGTAGTAGCAGGAACTTTGAGAAGATAGCCAGCTAATGCGATAAATTCCACAGCGGACTCATCCAACACCTTATGCAAGACCGTAACGTATTCTTCTAAGGTAGCGAAGTTGCGCGGCGAGAGGACGCAGTTTCTGACCCCAAACTGCTGCGCTACTGCCAGAATTCCTGCTTCCGCCCGGTTACTGACGATCAAAACAATCTGATAGGCGACCGCTTTATTACGAGAATACTCGAGCAATGCTCTTGCATTTGTCCCCATTCCAGAACCAAAGACTGCAACCCGGATTTTAGCGTTTTGTCCGCCCACCACCCTCCTCCGCATAGAGGATGTATGCTGCAAGCTTTCCTTCGTCTATGGTTTCGAAATTGTTCCAGTATTCAGCAGTAAACTCTTCGCGCGAGCTGGTATCGGCAAGATGACGCTCACATCGTTCCAAAAGTGCCTGGCAGCGGCGAATCCATACCTTCCAATTTGAAGGTCGAAGATCGATCCATCCGTCGTGGCACCATCGCTCTATGTTCTCTGGATTGATTGTGCGATCGTGCCCATGTGGAGAAGGAACAAGTACCACCGAACCTCGCAAATAACGCTGACCATCGCTTAGCAGAATGGGTAATCCTACCGACAAAACCGTCGATCGAAACTCCGCACTTCTCCCAATGAACTCCTCAGCACGACGTGCCAAGTCAATTGCCTCTGCTGCCGCGACAGCTCGTATCGATCCAGCGATTGCCCGTAATATCGCTGCTTCGTAAAGGAGCTTTGTCAACCGTGGAGGTCCAAGCAATTCAAAGCCAATGCTGGAGGTACCGTACTGCGACTCAAGCGTGCGCAACACACTCAGCGCACGTTCCCGGAGTGCCCCCGCACGGTATGTAGGTCCCATTACGCTCGCATCCAATGCCCCGACAATCTCTCGCCCTGTCGATGCCCCTCGGAGTTCTTCCACGACGACATGAGCAATTTCTTCTGGAGTTACCATCTCCATCAAGCCAATAGTCGTCACTGTCTCAAATTCTGCCCGACCGAACACTCCATTTTCCCCCGTGTCAATAAACACCGATTCTAATGGAATGTTGAGATGTACCACTCCTTCCGATGCAGAAAGATCAAGCTCTCCTTCACAGCGACGCGCATGCTCAATTGGCATATCGCAGCGTTCAATGATCTGTCCCCGTCGAATGATAGGACCATAGCCGATTCGTTTCCATCCGATGGCAGCTGACGGCTTGACTTCTTTGACCACGGGTGCTCCCGGGGTCCGCGCCATGAGAAACAGCAAAAGCGAATGTGCTCCTGCAATAGCGGCCTTCGAAAGCAATAAGCGCGAGGGACGTTCTTCACTGTGAGTAAATGGTATGTTGAGTCCCATCCCCCCTGTTCCACTTGTCCCCACCTTGAGATACACTTGCACTTTGGCTTCTCGAAGAGAATGGTAGAGAATTTGCACGTGGCGAACCAACTGGGGTATGTAAAGACTAGCCAATAAGTACTCCACCTCCTCCGCTGAAGGAGGCTGTTCAGTGGCAAGTTGACGACTCAAACGCATCCCCGCTGTGTAAATATCCTGGTAGGCTATGGCGGTTGCCGTATTGACACAATCAATGACTGCATCAGGTTGATAGGTCATCAAAAGGTCATAGAGTGCCTGACGGCGAAGCACGTGTTCGCTAAGCTCCCCTAATGTCTCCTCGATTAGTGCACGCCGATATTCTGGATTCTGCAGAATCGCATCTCGGCTAAGATCTTTCCATTCAGTACGGGTGAAGATATTCCCCCACCATGGAACGAAGGTTTCGGCTGGCAGCAGCGAATACTGCCGGCGAAGTTGGGCGACTGCTTCTTCTGCTTCTTGCTGGCGTAGCGAAGTAACAATAACACGTGCGGGCTCATGCCGCATCAACCGTTGGATGATGGCAGAGCCAACCAACCCCCACCCACCAAGCACGAGAATTGTTGAGCCTTTTAGCTGCATACGCACATTCCAAACAACAGCAACAAACGGCGGCGAAATTACACCACTCCTGTTGGCTTTACGGCAAAAAGCTCCCACAAGCCTTCCTGCTCCCTGTCATGGATTGATAGAGCAAAACATGATTCTTTCCCCACCCTCGTGCTACTCGGCCCGAACACAGCGTTCCTTCGACACTATGCCACTAACTAACAACGGAACACATCACCGCCAAATGCGAAGGGGAGCAATTCTTCAGCGGTGCACCACCGTTCCGGACCTGCTGGTGTTAACATACCTACTATTGCAAAAGGCGCCAACTCAATTATCCATTGCCGACAGCCCCCGCAGGGGGAAATAGGTTCTGGTGTATCGGCGACAATGCAAACAAAAAGTATCGTGCCTAAGCTGCTAACCTGAGCTGCTGCCAACGCAGCACGTTCAGCACACAGCGTCAGGCCATAACTACTATTTTCAACATTCGCGCCGACTGCAATATTGCCATTTTCGTCAAGCACAGCTGCACCCACGCGAAAGTTGCTATACGGTGCATAAGCATTCTGCCGTGCTTGCCATGCGCGGCTAATCGTATGCTCGACGCTCTCCCAGGCCGACAAGATATCTTCTTCTTCCTCTGCATATCGTTGTGTTCGCTTGAGGTAAGCTGAATAGTCGGAACCACCCACAGCACGTTGCACAATTGCACAAGCCATCACATGCCTCCCTGTTCCCGTAGCACCTCGCTGGACGTACCGGTAGAGCCGCTCAAATTCTGTGTCAAGAAAAGACATTATCCTACTCCTTCATCACAGATACTGGTTCTGTTCCTCCACAGCTATTGTAGCTCAAAAGAAAGTACAAAATTGCACACGCCCATGCTGCTGTGCACCATTTGCTCGAGTTTACCGTTATTTTGGCGCTAAGTGTCACATACATGCCAAGTGTATGCATCGTCTGGTCATCGTAGCGCTTTTCATAGTTGCTCTTACAAGTGGGCTCTCTGTCGCCCAAGACATAGTGCCACAAACCATTATTGTTAAGTTTCGCGCGGGAACACCGGATTTTACCTACTGGCGCACAGCAGGGCGGAGTGGGAGCATTCCTGCGCTGGAAGCAATTGTAGGTCCTCACCGCTCCCGTCCGTATCTACGTGATGCAGTGCTGCAAGCACTCGCTCATCGCATGCAACAAATAAACGCTCGTAGCTCTGACGACCCCATTGCCTCCTTGGAACGAATTGCCATAGTCGAATTTGACCGCGATCTTGACGTTATCCTTATAGCACGAAAGCTTTCTGCCCTTCCCAGCATTGAATACGCAGAGCCGATGCCTGTGCGACGGATATTCTACCAACCTAACGACAGTCTTTTTTCTCTCCAGTACCACCTAACGAAAATCCGCGCTACGGATGCATGGGATTCGATTCCTGCTGCTGCTGCACCCGTCCTCATTGCTATCGTTGACACAGGAGTCGATTATACGCACGAAGACTTAGCGGCGGTTATCTTCACTAACCCTGGGGAAACGGGCACCGACGCTCAAGGAAGGGACAAACGCACCAATCGCATTGATGACGACAACAATGGCTTTGTCGATGACTGGCGCGGCTGGGATATGGCGATGAACGATAATGACCCTCAACCAGGAAATGTCCATGGGACCCACGTGGCTGGCACTGCAGCCGCAATGGTTAACAATCGCATTGGCGTTGCGGGTGTCTCCAACCGTGCTCGCATTTTGCCCGTCAAGTGTGCAACGGATTCACCAAACGCTCCAAGCATCATCAATGGATACGAAGGAATTGCATACGCTGCTGCGATGGGCGCAAAGGTGATCAACTGCTCGTGGGGTGGGGGTACTGCTTCACAAGCTGAACAAGAAGTCATTAACACTGCCATTGGATTAGGAGCTGTGATCGTCGCAGCAGCAGGGAACAGTGGCGTCGAGGAACAGCTCTATCCCGGTAGCTATAACGGTGTACTCTCGGTCGCAGCTGTTGGGAGCAATGACGTCCGCGCTGCATTCAGCAGCTACCACACATCGGTGGGGATAAGCGCACCGGGAGTATCCATTCTGGCTACGTACCCTGGCAACACCTACGGCTATGCAGATGGCACCTCGATGGCTTCTCCGATTGTGGCTGGAGTTGCTGCTTTAGTTCGCGCAAAATATCCCCAACTTAGTCCTCAGCAAGTAGTTGCGCGCCTGAAAGCAACAGCCGATCCTATCGATAACATCACTGGTAATCGGAATCGTGCATGGATGGGCAAGCTGGGAAGTGGCCGAGTCAATGCATATCGCGCCGTCACAACAGCGAATGCCAAGTATGTAGAACTCGCTGGTGCAACCATTACCGATACGGATGGCGACAACGTATTTGAACCTGGAGATACAGTGACCATCCTGCCGACATTTCGAAACCTCCTTGCTCCTGTGCAGAATGCTACAGCTGTCATTCGTCCAGTTACCGCAGGTGCATCCCAACTATTTGCGTTCACTGACTCCGTTGTTACCCTTGGGGCATTAGGGCAAGATGTTACGCTGACATCTCCTTCTCCTTTCCGGCTGCGTATTCCTGCTGGAACACCGCAGAATTATGTGCTCACCTGTCAGATCACCGTCTTGGAGGGAACTACCCCCATTGGGCGTGGAACGGTCAGTTTGATTATCATGCCAACCTATCGAACGCTGCGCAATACTGATCTTGTGCTCACAGTCAACAGTATTGGAAACTTTGGCTACAATGACTATCCCAACAACACGCAAGGTGAAGGTTTCCGCTACAAAGGAAGTCCAAGTGTCCTTTTTGAAGCTGGACTGATGATTGGTTATCGCGCAGACCGACTGTCCGATGTAGCTCGGAATGAATCGGGAAGCATGCAGAACAATGACTTCGTCATCGGCATTCCAACAATACTCCGCATTCTCTCTGGAACTCATTCCCAAGAGGTGTTCACCGTATTTGCTGACAGTGGATCAGCAACCCAAGCTAATGTCCGAGTCGAGCAACATACCTACGTCTTCGACGAAGAAGGCAAACGCGACTTTGCCTTAGCTGCTTATCATATCACCAATCGCAACGCGCAAAGCATCGAGCAAATGTATTGCGGAATTTATGCTGACTGGGATATTGGCACAGCTGGACAAAACGACGTGGCAATATGGAGTGACGAGGACGGCTTCTACTACGCCTATAACACCCGCAGCTCTACTCTCCCCTACGTAGGCATGCAAATCGTTTCTGACCACCTTCCGAATGCATTTATGATCGACAACGATGGCCGCACAATTGACAATCCTGGGGTGTACGATGGCTACACCAAAGCAGAAAAGTGGCGCACCATTTCCAGTGGTATTGGGCGATCGCGAAGTAGTGTCACCGATGCATCCGCGGTTATTGCTGCAGGTCCATTCCGGATGGAACCTGGTGCTACAGAGCAAGTAGTCTTTAGCATCTTTGCTGGGCGAAACCTCGACGAATTGCGGTCGGCTGCCCGACGGGCACGCGAAACAGCGCAGCAATTACTCGGCATTTCTCCCCCAGATGTCTCGGGAAAAAGCATCAGTCTTCAGGTAAGTCCCAATCCTGTGTCCGAAAACTATCTGACTGTGCAGTACCGATTGCCTGTTTCAACCGAGCTTACGCTGACCGTTGCTGATGTCCTCGGGCGCTCCCTGACAACAATTAGTGACAATCGGATATCCCCTGCATCGGGTGCTATAACCATCCCCCTGGGATCAGAGTGGGCGCCAGGGACTTATTTCCTTGTCGCTCGCACGCGTTATGGTTCTGCTATTGTGCCCTTTGTTGTTGTTCGCTAATGTTTAACCATTTTCAGGAATACTTGTATGCCAACCGATCGATACCAAGAGCTCATCTCTCACATCGAGGCAATGAAGGAAGATTTCGAGAAATTCTATACGAAGGGTAAAAATGCAGCAGGAACACGTCTGCGGAAGCAACTGCAGCAGCTGCGGCGTTTAGCTCAGGAAATACGTACAGAAATTCAAGCAATCAAAGTAGCGCGGAAAAGCAGCGCATAGGACAGCTTCACAAGCGCTGCAAAAGGGCGATATTTTCGATGTGGTAGGTCTGCGGGAACATATCCACTGGCTGAAGGTGGCTCACGTGATAGCGTTTCTGCAACAATGCTACATCGCGGGCTTGGGTTGCAGGATTGCAAGAAACGTACACTATCCGTTTGGGGCAGCGATGGAGCAAGTAATCCACCACAATCGGATGTATTCCGGCTCGTGGTGGATCGACGACCACAACATCTGGCTCCCACAAATCGTCGAGTAGCTGCCAACTTTGGCGCTGATGCAGGTCTGCGGTCAGGAAAGTTGCGTTTGTAATCCCGTTTCGCTCTGCGTTAGCCCGCGCATCCGCGGTAGCAGCAGAATTGCTTTCGATACCCACGATCTGCTTGCACTGACGCGCCAAAGGAAGGGTTAACGTTCCTGCTCCCGCGTAAAGGTCCCACACTTGATCGTCAGGGCTGAGTGCAGCAGCTTCAGCTACTGCTGTAACGAACCGCTCTAACTGCCACAGATTGGCTTGGAAAAACGACGGTGCAGAAATTTGGAACTCAATCCCCTTTACCTGTTCACGGATATACGAGCGCCCAGCAACTACAGTGTACGGTCCCGGCGCAACAGGCGAGGGTGTATCGTTGATTGCCCAGATGACGCTGGCCATGGTTGGAACCTGCGTGCAGAGCACCAGCCCACACTCTTCGATGAAGGCGCGTTGGAGTTCAGAGGTCGGCGATTGGGTAACCAATGCCACCATCGTCTCGCCAATACTGGTTCGCCGAATAACGAGATTGCGCAGGAATCCTTGTCGCGTTCGCAGATTGTAGCAGGATATTCCTTTGCTTCGTGCTAACTGGCGGACAAGGGCATAGGCAGTATTGGCAGTGTCATCCTGGAGGAGGCACCGCTCGATGTCGAGCACGGCATCGAACTTTCCGCGGACGTGCAGCCCAATTGCAGAGCGTTTACGCTCCATTGCAGTTGGCTCGAGGCTTTTCCAGAGCCGCTCAGGAATCCACGTGCGATCAGAGCATGTAAACTCCATCTTTGCGCGATAGCCAAATTCCTGGGGCGAGGCAAGGATTGGCCGGTACTCGTGCACCTGGATACCACCAATTCGCTCGAAAGCATCGCGCACATGCTGTTGTTTCCAGCGCAATTGCTCGCGGTAGGTTGCATGTTGCCAGGTGCAGCCACCGCAGTCCCCTGCATACGGGCAAGGAGGCTGCCGACGCTCCGGTGATGGCTGTAGAATCTCAAGCACCTGTGCCTCTACGTAATTGCGGCGATGCTTGCTGATAACAGCACGCACTCGTTCGCCCGGTAATGCGCCTCGGAGATGCACCACCATTCCACTATCAAGCCGGGCTATAGCTATTCCCTCAAATCCAAGCGCTTCGACAGTGAGCTCTACAACTTCAGCTTGCTTCATATTCGCAGCCCTTCAGTTTGTAGAGTGTATAGTGTCGCATAGATTCCGTCTGGCTGTGCCAGGAGCTCCTCGTGAGTGCCGACTTCCACGATTCTCCCGCGATCAAGGACGTAAATCACATCCGCATCGCGGACGGTAGAAAGCCGGTGAGCAATAATCAATGCAGTGCGATTGTGCAGCACCTCTGCTATTGCTTGTTGAACAAGTGCTTCGGATTCACTATCCAGCGCAGAGGTAGCTTCATCGAAGATGAGCACATCAGGTTCAGCAAGGAGAGCTCGCGCTATAGCGATCCGTTGTCGCTGACCGCCCGATAAACGCACACCTCGATCGCCGATGATGGTATCATAGCCGTTAGGAAGTCGGATAATGAACTCGTGAGCGTGTGCAATTTTTGCTGCCCATTCAATCTCAGAGCGAGTAGCATTGGGCTTAGCAAGCGCTATGTTTGCTGCGATGGTATCATTGAAGAGCATGGCATCCTGGGAAACTACGCCAAATCGCCGGCGATATGATCCTACGGCAAAGGTGCGAATGTCATGCCCATCATAGGTGATTCGCCCTTCGGTAGGATCGTAGAATCGTACCAGCAGATCTGCAATTGTTGATTTGCCACTTCCACTGACTCCAACCAGAGCGACCGTTTTTCCGCGGGGTAACTCGATACTAACATCCCGCAACACAGGATGCTTACCATCGTAGCTAAATGTGACATGCTCTAGCCGTATCCCCTGCCGCAGTGGAGGACACGGCTGTGTTCCGTCGCTTAATTGAGCGGCAGAGTCAACCACAGCAAACACACGTTCTGCTGCGACTAAACCGCGTTGTATTTGCCCTGGGACCCCAGTCAAACTTGCTACCGGTGCCATGATA
This sequence comes from Chlorobiota bacterium, assembly GCA_026416585.1. Classification (GTDB taxonomy): domain Bacteria; phylum Bacteroidota; class Ignavibacteria; order Kapaibacteriales; family NICIL-2; genus NICIL-2. The sequence continues at coordinate 39,678 of JAOAEV010000046.1, forward strand.
GCAAAAAGGGCGAAAAGGAATGTCATCAGGTCTGCTCCCCGCAGTGTGCCACTGGAAACTTCCTGTCCACCGACATAAAGAACCACTGCCAAGGCAGTGATTGCCAGTATCTCCCCTATCGCTGGAACCATGTCATTGACCGATGTTAGCTTAATGGCTGAGCGCACGTATTGCTGCAAATCGCCCCAAAAGCGTGTGATGATGTGCTCCTCTGCGTCAAATGCTTTGACAGTGCGGATACCGCTGATGCCTTCCTGCAAGGTACTGGTGTACTGCGCTGCAGCATGCTGCATGCGCTGAGAATAACGACGCAAGTAGCGGCGTGCGATCCGAATGATCAGCAGGGTCGCGCCACTGGTGCTAAAAGCGATGAGGGTTAGTTTCGGTGAAAGCGTCAGCAGCAATCCTAAAAGGAGGAGAATCTCCACAGGGGCGCGCACAAGGGTGACCATAAAAGGCACCAGCGTGCTATGCATGGTCCCTACCTCATTAATAACAAGGGCGATAAGTTCCCCTGCTTTGTTCCGATTGAAAAAGCTCATCGGTAAGTGGAGCAAACGAGAGAATACCAGCTGTCGCATGTCGCGAATTACCCACTCGCCCAAGCGTACATTGATCTGCCCTGCTGCGTACTTGACCCCATTTTTGACGATAAACATTGCAACGATAAACACTGCCAAATGGAGCAAAGTCGTTTGCTCATCAGCGGCAATAAGCCAGCCGAAAAGGATGCTGAAAACTTTGTCCTTGAGTGTTCCCGCTGAAGCAGGGGTAGAAGCAGCCGAGCCAGTACCGAAAAGGGTAGAAAGAACCGGCTCAATGACTGCCATACTGAGCGCACCTATCGAACCCAACACGGCATTGCTCAGCAGAGAGAGAATAACAAGCCACCAATACGGCTGGAGAAAATGTGCAACGCGGCGGAAGGTACGCATTACCAGACCGTTTAGTTCAACCGATGCCGTTGTTGCAGAACAGGACGCACGTCGAAAACTTCGATAGCAGCGTTCCAGCGCGTTTCTCCGACAGGAGCAAGCACAAAAATCTGCATCTGGCGTTCGGTAAGCTTAGCATGGCGTGCCTGATAGGTCGCACGGCGATAGCGGATCCCAGTGCAACGGAGAAGGGCACGCATTGTTGGTGCAGAGCACCTGTTCCGTCCCTCCAGTAGCGCCGTGAGCACCTCATACCCCATTGCTAATGCTGTGCTGGACAGTTGGCGCCGGATGCTGCACCGATCGAGTGCCATGCCGAGCATTCCAAGCGGCATCATACGCCGTGCATAGCGGGAACGCCCCATAAGGCTATCTTTCCATGTTCGCCCCCATGTCCTGAAAGGTTCTCCATCCCTAATAGCAGCAGGGTCGAGTTCATCGGAAAGTTCTGGTGAAAGAAAGGCAGGAAATGCAGTGACGATCGTTCTTGTCTGGAGAGAATGTGTTAGCAGTGTTCTTGAAAAATCTTTGTGCAAGACAACATCGCTTTCTGTCATAATAAGTGCCGGCGTGCTAAGGTGCTCAGCAATAGTCTCGAGAATACTCCAATTGAACAGGCGCAAGTCAAATTCCTGTCGAGCACACCAGATCATTTTCTGCTCACATTCCGCCGCTAAGGGGTACGTGGTTGCCACCTGCACAACAGCTGAACCACTGGTAGGCAAACCCACGTATAGCACCTGTGTGGGAACACAGGTTTGAGCACAGACCGACTCCAGCATCAACCGAAAATGCCGAAGATTTGTGCTTCGCAGCAGCACCGCAAGAGTGTACTCGTTTCCTCCAGTCACGTTCACAGAAAGTACGATACGTAGTTTTGCAACCACGTTACACTGTGCGGAGGGACGTATGCTGCTTTGTTTTCTTTTGGTAGTTTGTAGTGCAGCTGGTATGCTATATGCAGACGAGGACGTGCTGCGACCGAAAGGGAAAGGTCTCTTAGCAGCTGCCGTCGAGTCGCCTACTGGTCTTGTTCGCAATCCATGGGCAGTGGGATTGGAAATAGGGGGCTCGCTGAGCTTTTATGGACAGAACGTTACTCAGCATCAGGCTCCTTCTTACGAAACTAACCTCACCAGCGGCTCTGGCTTTGGTCCATTTATCAATTTTGCCGTGGACTATGCCTTGACCGATTACGTAGGGCTTCAGGCACGCGTTGGATACGATCAAAAACGCTATACGATGAAAGGCTTCCTTGACGGACCCTGCGAGATTCCAATTGGCAGTGGGAACATTAGTCCAACTCGTGTTGAATCAACAACAGATCAAACTATCAACTACTGGGTTGGTGGCGTAGGAATACGAGCCCGATTTGCAGAAAACTGGCTTGTCACTGGCGGTATAAGCTACCACAGCCGTAGTAGTGCATCATTCCGGCAAGTAGATACT
>JAOAEV010000039.1 GCA_026416585.1 Chlorobiota bacterium
CCGAATCCAAGCAGCGTCAAGAGTGGATATCCTGTTGGGTGCGCAACGCCCAATGTTGCACACGCTCCAGCAAGTTCGCCACAATCAGTGTAGTAAAGGTCTGGCGCTGCTGTTGCACCAAAGAGTACACCGGAGCAAGCAATAACAATGAACGTATCGAGCCAATTGGAGGTCAACAATCGACGCATTCGTCTATGTCAGTAACGAAGTGTAAAAACAAATTTAGGCAGCGTTTTCTCAGCCATCACTTAGCATCACATGTTATGACGTGGTCGTGAGTGCGTCGTAATTTCGATATGTTACGTTTTTTCGGGCGCCTACTGATGGAACATCAACCGATTCTCCTGTCGGTCGAAGAGATCGCGCTCAAGCTCAAAGATGCAGCGCACTTTATCGGGCAGCGTGTGGTCAATCGTGATGAAATCATCGAGCAAGCCTTCTGCGCACTGCTCACCGGTGAACATATGCTTCTACAAAGCCGTACTGGTGTCGGGAAAACGCTGCTCGCTGAACAAATTTTTGCGATGTTTGAGGAAGCACGAGTCTTCCGCATCCAAGCCAGTAAAGAACAGCAACCCGACTCATACTTCGGCGGACTCGATCTGGAATTGCTCAAACGTGGCATTCTCAAACACAACACCGAAGGATCCCTGGTTGAAAGTGAATTTGGGTTTATCGACGAAATTTTCGATGCAAATGATTTCACGCTTCGTGCCCTGCTATCACTGCTCAACGAGCGTCGGTTGATCCGAGGTACACACCACCAGCCGGCACGCATCCATACAGTGATTGCTGCGACCAATTACTTGCGCGTTAGCGAAGTCACCGAAGCCATTCTCGACCGATTCTTGTACAAAGCGCTCATTTTGCCGGACAAAGAACCCTACGTGCAGTTCAAGATCGCTCAAAAGTACTTGCTACACGGTGGCAATCCGTCAGAGCCACCACGCAAAATCCCGTTTGCTGAACTCAAGTACATGCACACCATCATCACCGGCAACGATCCGAAGGTGACGATCACCATACGACCAGAGGACCTCTACTTTGCCAACTTGGTGATCCGACATTTCGAACATTTGCGGAATCGCACTGTACGCGAGTCACATCGCGGTCGCTCCGCCGAAGAATTTCGCGAGTTTTACATTTCGCCGCGCACACAGGCAAAATCGCTCGATTTACTCCGTGCGCTCGCGTTGCTTCGTGCACGCACTCATGTAACGCACGAAGACATCGGCAAGCTCTATTTCATCTTTGCAACTGTGGGTGTTCCTGAAGAGATCGCGCTCTTCAAAAAATCCTTCGAGACAATTCAAAATTCCTTGACGTCGTCGAACGGCTTCGAGCAAATCGCAACGCTACTGGCATTCGAGACGCTCCTGCAGCACATTCGACAGGATCGCAGCATTCTCGAACAGCCCCTCGGTGAACTTGCAACAACGCCCATTCGGCGCACTTTTATCGAGTGGTTCAAAGAAACATTTGGCGGTGTGGACAAAACAGTAGCGCAGAATCGGCGCCAGTTGGAGCAATTCATCGCCGAATTTCAACCGGCAAACGAAGAAGTACGAGAGCTCAAGATGGCTGTCGAACGCTTGATGACGCGCATATTCCAGGAGATCGAGCGTGATCAGGCACGCGAAGCTGAACGTCGCACACGACACCAGCAAGTAGCAACCGACCATCGAGAAGGCTGAGCAGAGGAAGCGTTAGGCGGCAGAAACCGTGTGGTAGTTCGTAACTGGTCGTGTCTCGACGAGACGGTTGTTTTCCCAGCGACATCCTTCCCACCGTGCAATAACAACAGTCGCCAAGCAATTACCGAGCAAATTGACCGAGGTGCGCGCCATGTCCATAAACTCATCTACTCCGAAGATCACTGCAACACCAACGGCGACAAGGCGGGGATCCATAAACGACGACGCTGTCGCAAGCAACACCACCAACGACGCACGTGGGACAGCTGCTACTCCCTTCGAGGTCACCATCAGTGCCAGCATCATCATAATCTGCTGTTCGAGCGAGAACGGTTGCCCTGTTGTTGTTTCGATTGCCTGGGCTAAGAACACCGATGCCATCGCAAGATACAGCGTCGTACCGTCGAGATTAAACGAATATCCGAGCGGCATTACAAAGCCAACGATTCGCCGCGGTACACCGAGCTGCTCCATATTCTCCATCGCTTTCGGAAGTGCGCTTTCACTGCTGGTGGTAACCAACGCCAGCAAAAACGGCTCTTTGACGTACTCAATGAATGTTCGTACTGGCAAACCAATAATCACTGCAACCACACCAAACACTACCAGCACAAAGAGAATGAGTGCAACGTAGAGCGATAAGACAAGCGCACCAAGATTGATCAGCACCCCCAGTCCTTGATGCCCAATTGCATACGCCATTGCAGCTCCGATGCCGATCGGAGCAAATCGCATCACGATTTCTGTAAAGCGAAACATGACTTGCGAGAGTGACTCGCACCACTCGATAATAGGGCGTGCTTTCTCACCAACAGCAGCCGTCGCCAACCCAAAGATCGTGGAGAATGCGACAATCTGGAGGATATCCCCTTTTGCCATGCTCTCGATAATCGAGGCAGGAAAGACATGAACCAAAATTTCAATGAGTGTTTTGGGTTTCGCTGTTGGCAGTATTTCGGTTGTATGACCGTCGGCGTGCAGGACTAACCCGACGCCGGGCTGCGTCAGGTTGACAACCACCAAACCAATGAGGAGTGCCAGAGTCGTGACAATTTCGAAGTACACAAGCGATCGTACTCCGATCCTCCCTACCGCTTTGAGGGAGCCACTACCAGCAATACCGGCAACGACCGAACCAAAAATCAGTGGCGCAATAATGCTCTTGATGAGGTTGAGGAATATCTCACGCAGAAACTTTAGTTCTGTCGCAAACGTGGGCGTGACTGCACCGAGCGCAGTACCGACGACTAACCCAAGAACAATTTGCTGGGTTAAACTCAGCCTCCACCACTGTTTTCGAGCCGGCATTGCTGAACGCCGTTACGACATGAAGGGCTGGAGACGCTCCAGGATCATTCGCTTGGGAACCGCACCAACCAGCGTATCGGCAAGTTGTCCACGGTGAAAAATCAATAGCGCAGGAATCGAGCGCACCCCATATTCCATCGGGATACGCGGATTACTATCAACATCCATCTTGGCAATCTTGACCTTGCCATCGAGCTCTTCGGCAAGTTCATCAATGATGGGAGCGATCTGACGGCACGGACCACACCACGCCGCCCAAAAATCAATCAAAACCGGAGTAGGTGATTGCAGAACCTCGCGTTCGAAGTTATCGTCGGTGACGTGAACTGGTTGCACCAAAACTTTCATCAGTGAAAGTGAAACAATTAACAAGCATAGGCAAAAATACGCCCCTGCAGCAGCCACACCAGATCCACGCTGCATCTTTGCAACCGTGATACACATGCGGATTTCGATGAAGAACATTTTCCGCCGCATCCCGTTACGCTGGCGACTGACACTGTGGTACAGCGTGCTGGTCACTATCGCCCTCGGTGCCTTTGGCGGTGCCCTCTATGGAACAGTTTCAGCAAGCTTGTACAAAAATCTTGACGCATCGATCAGTCGTGTCGCAACATCGCTGGACTATGTTATCAAGCAAAAGCAACAGGACTCGCGACGACCGCTACGCAGCCCCCGCAGACGTCGGAGTAATCTGTTGCCATTCGACATTGCCCCTCCACCGCGCGACACTCTTCGGAGCGACACGACCTCTGACGAACCTGATATCGTCTGGACGGCGATATACGAGCACATGCTACTCAATACACGAACATTTGTCATTCAAATCGCTGACACCGGCGGCACAATTTTATGGCACTCGACACC
>JAOAEV010000109.1 GCA_026416585.1 Chlorobiota bacterium
CGCTGGTATGTTTCTCGACGACAATGTGCACCTGAGCGCGAGCAGCGATTTGGGGGTTGTGTGTAATTGCGATGACCTGGTGATAAGCGCCGAGCTCTTCGAGCGCAAGACCGACGCGATGTGCTATACGCCCACTAACACCGGTATCGATTTCATCGAAGATCAAGATTGGTAAGCGGTCGCTTTTTGCCAGAATTGTTTTGAGTGCGAGCATAACTCGTGAAGCTTCACCACCGGAAATTATGCGCTGAAGAGGCGCAAGAGGTTGTCCAGCATTTGTGCGAATATGGAAGCTGACCTGATCCAGACCATGCTCGTATGCTGCAATGAATTCATCTCCGACGTGAGCGACAAGTTCGGTCTGTTCGGGGCTGGGTACTAATGCTTTCTCGATAACGACACTGAATTCTGCATCGGACATGCCAAGTCGTCTGAGGATCTCTCCAATTGAGCGTTCAGCACGCCGAGCTACCTGCTGACGTTTTGCAGATAGACGTTCGCCTATTGTACCGAGGAGGTCACGCTGTGCAGCAATTGCGACGCGAAGTTGTTCGATTTCCGCATCGAAATTTTCTGCTAATGCAATTTCGCGTTCGATTCGCTGCTGTTCCTCGATAGCTCGTTCAATGCTACCGTACCGTTTGACTAAACGCCCCAGTTGTACTAAGCGCTCGCGAATGTATTGGGAACGTTCAGGAGAGAACTCTAACTGTGCATTGTAACGCTGAATATCTTTAGCAAGCTCATCGGTACGAATGACCAATTCCCGAAGTTCAGCTGCAACAGTGCGAAGGTAGTCGTCATAGCACGACAGCTGTTCAGCGATGTTACGAGCTCGAACGAGTACGTCGTGGGCGGAATGGTCATTCCCATAGAGAAGGCTATACGCAGTGCTCGAACCTTCGTAGAGCTGCTCACTGTGTTCGATACGGCGCAATTCAGATTCCAACTGCTGAAGCTCTCCTGCTTGTGGTGCGATGGCTGTCAGCTCGTCGAGTTGGTGACGATACCAACCAAGCTGCGAGCGAATCTGCTGCTCACGTTCAAGCAGCTGTCGGTATTGCTCAACAAGTAAGACAAGTCGGTGATACTCTGCATTGAACTCGCTAACCAAACGGTCAAGCCCACCGACGGAATCGAGAAGTACACGGTGGAGAGACGTCCGTAATAGCGATTGATGTTCATGCTGACCGTGAAAATCTACCAGGAGTTCGCCGAGCTGCTTGAGCAGGTGGAGCGAAGCAGGGGAATCATTGATAAATGCCCGAGAGCCGGAGGCAGCAATCTCGCGTCGAACGATGAGGGTGTTTTCTTCAATGCACGGATAGCCACTTTCGTCGAGTAGCGTTGTGATCCCTCTGTTCCCTTCAATACTGAAGTAAGCTTCGATGACTGCCTTCCGTGCGCCGGATCGAATAGCATCGCTCGATACTCGCTCGCCGAGCACACTCAATAATGCCTCGACCAGCAGCGACTTTCCGGCGCCAGTTTCGCCTGTGATGACGTTGAACGCAGGACCGAATCGGAGCTCGACATGCTCAATAACAGCGAAATTTTCGACGTGCAACAAACGCAGCATATGTGCAGGCGGTCAACAGCACGTTTCGGTTAGCGAAAATACGGCTCGGTACAGACCCTACTGTAATCCCAACTCCCCAAGGCGCATATCCAGCTCTGCATCACTTTCCACAAGCACTTGACGTGCTTTGCTTCCATCGAATGGTCCAACGATACCAGCCGCTTCGAGTTGGTCTATGATGCGTGCCGCTCGAGAATACCCAATGCGCAATCGCCGCTGAAGCAGTGAAGTCGAACCTTGCTGGGTATGAACGACGATCCGTGCAGCTTCTACAAACAGCGGATCGAAGTCGCCGTCGGTATCGCTGTTTCGTCCAGCATTTTGTGAAACAGCCGGGAGCATGTATGGTGTGGAATACCCGCGTTGCTGCCCAATGTAGTTGGTGATTGCTTCAACCTCTTCAGTCGTGATGAACGAGTTCTGCAGACGTATTGGGCGTTGTCCGCCCGGCGTAAAGAGCATATCGCCATTGCCTAAAAGCTGTTCTGCGCCGACGGTATCCAAAATTGTTCGCGAATCAACCTTTGATGCGACCTGATAGGCAATGCGAGCTGGAAAGTTTGCTTTGATCAATCCAGTGATAACATCAACCGATGGACGTTGTGTCGCGACGACTAAATGAATGCCGACTGCACGAGCAAGCTGCGCCAAGCGAATAATTGAATCTTCGACCTCAGAACGTGCCATCATCATCAAGTCCGCAAGCTCATCTATGACAACGACAATGTATGGCAGCTGGTGGAGAGGTGTTGCTTCACTGGACTTGAGTGTACCATCTGCTACTTTGCGATTATAGTCATGGATGTTGCGTTGTCCAACTTTCGCTAGTAGATCGTAACGCTGATCCATTTCCGCAACGACCGATTTGAGCGCGGTGACCGCATTTGCGGGAGTGGTGATTACTGCTTCTGGTACATCGGGAGAGACTGCCAGATAGTGGTGCTTGAGCCGATTGTAAAACGTCAGCTCTACTTTCTTTGGGTCAATAATGAGAAACTTTAGCGAACGTGGGTGCAACCGCCAAATGAGCGACATGATAATTGTGTTGATACCAACAGATTTTCCTGATCCTGTTGCGCCTGCGATGAGCAAGTGCGGAAGCTCGGCAAGATCAGTGCAGTACACATCACCGGTGATCGTTTTGCCTAAACCAAGGGGTAACCATCCTCGGAACTCATGAAATGCCTTCGACGCAACAAGACTGCGAAAACGAACCAAGCTTGGCTTGTGGTTAGGAATTTCTACACCAACCGTTCCTTTCCCAGGGATCGGTGCAATGATGCGAATACCGCGTGCTTTTAGAGCTAACGCTATATCGTCGGCGAGCGCTTCAATTTGGCTAATCTTGACCCCAGCAGCAGGAACGAACTCGTACTGTGTAATGACCGGACCAGGAATAACGGTAACATTTTCGATCCTGATTTTGAATGTCTCAAGCTTTTCTTGAAGAAGCCGTGCGTTAGTCTTGAGTTCTTCTTCATTGACGACATGTTCTTCCTTGCCTGGAAGAAGAAGGTCAAGCGATGGAGGAGTGTAGAGAATGCTCTCGTCAGTAGCAGGTGCCGGTATTGAGGTTGTTTCTTCTGTTGCAGGTCGGTGTCTTTGTTGTTGGACAGTAAGAGTTAGCTGCTGTGGCGGGGAAGTCGCAGCTGCCCGAGTCGATGATGTACTCGATGTTGGTTGCGGCGATGGTGTGATAGTTTTTGTCTCTGTGTGTGTTGGTCGTTCTGGTGGAGTAAAGTCTTCTGGAGTGACGATTCGAGGCTCTTCATGATTCTGTTGCTGAACAGTTTTTCGGAGGAAAGTGAACGGATTTTCGTCGCGCTCACTTGTGTTGCGCGTAGGCTGCTGTTTCGGCGCTGTTCGCTTGTGGCGAATCAATTCGAGAATATGAATTATTGCTACACGGATACGGTTGATGATGCCAACGATGCTGATCCCGAGCGTAAACACTGTCGCGAAGAATATCGCCGTTGTTCCAAGTAGTACTGTACCGACCGATCCGATGATTGCTGCGCTAATTGAGGCAAGAAACTCACCGGCGACTCCGCTCAGTTCCACTGGCAGAGCTGCCCATACCAGGCGTACGCTGCCAAACCAATATGATGCCGCCACGATGCTTACTAGTATAAGTGCGCTTTTCTGCCACGTGTGTGGCTGAATTCGGCCATGCCGGAATAAATCGCGTGCCCACAAAATCGGGAACGCCAATAATAGTGCCGACGCGATCCCAAATGAGTTGTGCAACAGGAAGTTGGCAATGATGGCACCAATCAGACCAAGCCAGTTCTGAGTGGTGTCGAACTTTGCTTTGATGTCATCGTTGTTGCGGAATAACCCGACGATGTCACGCGGGGAGATGTCTGTGTTCGCTTGATCAGCGGGAGAATATGATACTAATGCTAACGCAATCAGCAAGCCCGCAACGACGAGCAAAATGCCCGTGATTGCTGCATTTCGCGATGATGGTTCTTCGTTCGGTCGGGGCGAACGTCGCCGACGCTTGCGGGTAGTAATGGCGCGTTCGATGACCGAATCATCCATAGTGTCGGACACGATTGAATAAACGATGACTGACGGAGTATTACAGTGCCCTGCTGCTTTGACACTGCTCGGGCGAAAATACATTGTTGCTTACCTATAGTGCAATGTTTCAGTTGACGCTAACTTTGCCGGCGGGCAATTTTCGTCCCAATTGAACCACAAAAACGGAAGTGTTTTTTTTCTTTTGGCTCAGTAATATGGCTAATAAGATTGGTTCACCTATTGTGCGTGACTTGGAATTCGAGCGCAATTATGATCACAATAAAAACCTATACCGAATCATTGAAGCAATCGCGGAACAAACAAAACTCGGTGGTGGGAAGCAAGCTATCGAGCGCCACAGAGCAAAAGGTAAGCTGACGGCTCGTGAACGTATCGCTTTGCTCCTTGACAAGGACTGCCCAACGATCGAAATCGGCTTGCATGCTGCCCATGGTATGTACGACAGCGAAGGTGGTTGTCCGAGCGCTGGCGTCGTTGTTGTGATCGGGCAGGTCGCTGGACGTGATTGCATTGTTGTTGCAAACGACGCAACGGTCAAAGCTGGAGCCTGGTTCCCGATGACAGCAAAGAAGAATCTTCGAGCGCAGGAGATTGCCATCGAAAATCGGCTTCCGATTATTTACTTGGTTGATAGCGCCGGGGTCTATCTTCCGATGCAGGATGAGATATTTCCGGATAAAGAGCATTTCGGACGTCAATTCCGAAATAATGCAGTATTGTCGTCGCTCGGAGTTCCCCAAATCGCGGCCATTATGGGACCATGTGTTGCAGGGGGGGCATACCTGCCATTGATGAGCGATGAAGCGATAATTGTCGAAGGTACTGGATATGTTTTTTTAGCTGGACCAGCGTTAGTAGAGGCTGCAATCGGGGAACGTGCCGATATCGAACAGCTTGGAGGAGCGACCATGCATTCGTCAATCAGTGGCGTAACCGATTACAAGGTATCCTCTGATGAAGGGGCCATAGAATTGATTCGCTCACTTGTATCAAAATTTTCACCGACAAAGGGTCGAAAAAATATCTTCGGTCGCACTACACCACAACCACCTGTGTATGATGATGACGAGTTGTGGGGTATAATTCCCAGAGATCGGACACGCCCATATGATACCTATCAGCTCTTGGCACGGATACTCGACGGATCGGAATTTGATGAATACAAGGCCGAGTATGGCAAGACTATCATTTGTGGGTATGCTTGTGTTGATGGATGGGCGGTTGGGATTGTTGCGAATAACAGGCAAATCGTACGCTCGGGCAAAGGTGAGATGCAAGTCGGCGGTGTGATCTACTCCGACAGTGCTGATAAGGCAGCGCGATTTATTATGAACTGTAATCAGCGTAATATTCCACTGGTATTTCTGCAGGATGTGACAGGGTTTATGGTCGGTACACGTGCCGAGCAAGGTGGTATCATCAAAGACGGGGCGAAAATGGTCAACGCTGTTGCAAACTCTGTAGTGCCAAAGTTTACGTTTGTGGTGGGTAATAGCTATGGAGCGGGAAATTATGCAATGTGTGGGAAAGCATATGATCCACGCTTAATTATGGCATTACCGACAGCGCAAATAGCTGTCATGGGAGGACAGCAAGCCTCTCAAACACTGTTGACAATCCGATTGAGCTCCCTCGAGCGCGAGGGCAAACAACTTTCGGTGGAGGAGCACGAAAAACTCTTGCAGGAAATCCGTGAGCGGTACGAGAAAACAACATCTCCGCTTTATGCAGCAGCCCGAATGTGGGTTGATGGAATCATTCCTCCAACGATGATGCGACGGATTATCTCGCAAGGAATAGCAGTTGCAAGCCATAACGACCAGATTCCTCGGTGGAGCGTCGGTGTGCTTCAAACATGAGTGAAGGTTACAACAAGCACACTTATGCTTCGTTTATTCCGCACAGTAGTTTCAATTACCTCTTACTTGTGGCGAGCAGTAGTGCTACACCGTTATACTACTCACACTAAAGAGACGTGACGCACACAATTCTGTGGGTTGATGACGAAATCGAACATCTTCGTCCACACATCCAAGTGTTACATAGCCGCGGTTATCTTGTCGAAACAGCGACAACGGGTGAAGACGCTTTAGCACTTGTGCAGGAGAGGAAATACGATTTGATATTTCTCGACGAAATGATGATCGGGATGAGCGGACTTGAGACATTGCGGCAATTGAAAAAACTCGATCCGCATCGTCCTGTCATTATGGTAACGAAAAATGAACAAGAGTCGCTGATGGATGAAGCGATTGGGCGGAGCATTGACGACTATTTGACAAAGCCGGTCAGCCCTTCCCAGATATTGGCAGTGTGCAAAAAAATCCTCGATGCACGGTCATTGCAGCAACAGAGAGTGGCGCGTGAATATTTGCGGGATTTTGCACAACTCGATGAGCTGATCAATACAGCGGATACGTGGGATAAGTGGGTAGATCTGTATGGATCTCTTGTGCAGTGGAGCATGGAATTGGACTTGCACCCAGACGTTGGGTTAAATCGGACAATTTCAGACCAATGGAAACAAGCCAATCGTGTATTCGCTCGATTCATTGAAGAGTGGTATCCTGCATGGCTTACCGACAGACCGAAAGAAGGTCATCCTCTACTGTCCCCACATATTCTCGATCGCTATGTTGTTCCATTGCTGCAACGTGGAGAGCGGGTCGCTTTTATTGTGGTTGACTGTCTAAGGCTCGATCAATGGTTAGCAATAGAGCCGCTGATTCGTCCGATGTATACGGCTGTTACAGAGTACTACTGCTCCTTGCTTCCAACCGCAACGGCATATGCGCGGAATGCTCTTTTTGCAGGATTGTATCCTGCCGACATCGAGCGGTATTATCCGCAGTGGGCGCCGAAAGAAAGCGAAAGTGAAAGCAGTCAAAATGCCCATGAGCCTGATCTGCTTGCAGAATTTTTGCGACGCCGGGGAATCGAACTCAATGGCGCGTTTGAGTACATCAAAATTTATGAGACAGAATTTGGGCGTCGTGTTGAAAACGATATACGGCGTATTGTACAAAATAAGTTGACAGCCTTTGTATTTAGTGCGCTGGATATGATGGCGCATACACGCAGCGATGTCGCTATTCTCAAGGAGATAGCACCCGACGAAGCAGCATATCGTTCGCTGACACGATCGTGGTTTCAGCACTCGAGTTTAGGGGGCATACTGCGAGGACTGGCATCGTCAGACACGACAGTTATCTTAACGACAGACCATGGGGCTATCCGATGCATGCGTCCGTCTCAGGTCATTGGGGATCGCCAAACTTCAACATGTTTACGGTACAAGGTCGGTCGCAATGTTAAGGCTGATGCCAAACAGGCAATTTTGGTTAGTGATCCATCACGCTATCGTCTTCCGAAGCACTCTTCGATTGAGAATTTGGTTTTGGCGAAAGAGGATTACTATTTCGTCTATCCGACCGACTATCATCATTATGCAAACAAATATCGAGACAGTTTCCAACATGGGGGTGTTTCCCTCGAGGAGATGATTCTACCAGTCGTAATTTTGAGTCCCAAATAACTTTCTTGATTCCGAATCAATGGAACCAGAACTTTATTCAAGTTCCTCTGAAGACGAAACGCAAAGTATCGGAACACGTTTTGCATCACGACTACATCGGGGCGATATCGTAACGCTAAGTGGAGAGCTTGGGGTGGGAAAGACCGAGTTCGTACGAGGTGTCTGCAGTTACTTTGATGTAAAAGACATCGTTACTAGCCCGACGTTTTCCATCATCAATGTGTACGAAGGCACTTATCCTGATGGAAATCCAATTCGAATTGTTCACATTGACTTGTATCGTCTCAAAAGTAAACACGAGCTTTCGACAATAGGACTTTCTGAGTGGCTCATGTTACCAGATGCAATTAAGTTGCTCGAATGGCCCGAAAAAGCAAACGGCGTGTTGCGACGGAACTATTATGCAGTCACAATTCGTGCCTTACCAGACGATCGACGAATTATTCAAATAACCTACGATATTCCACATACTGCTCAGGTTGTCTCATAACAACACACATCATAAAAATCAACGTCTCAAAGAGATAATATGCATATTGCGTCGCGGATTAGTAATCTTGGTACAGAAACGGCGTTTGAAGTTCTTGCGCGTGCTAAGGCTCTCGAAGCACAAGGACATTCTGTCGTACATCTTGAAATTGGTGAGCCTGATTTTGATACGCCGCCGAACATCATCCAAGCAGCTAAACATGCATTAGATGCAGGGTGGACCCATTACGGGCCATCTGCGGGATTGCCACAGTTACGCCAGGCAATTGCGGAGTACTTTAACAGAACTCGAGCAATTACAAAGTATTCAGCAGAAAATGTCGTTGTCACTCCTGGTGCAAAGCCGATCATTTTCTTTGGTCTGCAGGCAATCATTGAGCCGGGAGATGAGGTAATTTATCCTAATCCTGGATTCCCTATCTATGAGTCTGTAATTAGGTATCTTGGAGCCAAACCAATATCTCTTCCACTTAAAGCAGAGAAAAATTTTCGCTTTGATATAGCCGATCTTGAGGCAAGGATTACCGAAAAAACTCGTATGGTGATTATCAACTCACCGCAGAATCCTACCGGCGGGGTGTTGACCTATGAAGATCTCGAGGGCATCGCTGAATTAGCACATCGGCATAACTTGATAGTGTTTTCTGATGAAATATACTCGCAGATTATGTACGACGGGGAACGGCATTACAGTATCACTCAGTTTGAGGGCATGGAACATCGTACTATTGTCCTCGATGGTTTCTCGAAAACATTTGCGATGACGGGGTGGAGATTGGGATATGGAATAATGCCGCCAGATATTGCACACGTTACTGCACGCTTGCAAACGAACTGTACAAGTTGTGCCCCAAGCTTCACTCAAATTGCAGGAATTGAAGCGTTGAGCGATCGTACGCTGCCATATGTAGCACAATTCGTGGAAGAATTTCAACGGCGTCGTGATGCAATCGTTCAAGGGTTAAATGAGATTCCTGGGATTGTTTGTCACAAACCGAAGGGCGCATTCTATGTTTTCCCCGAGATTACCTCAACCGGAATGCGTTCACAAGAATTTGCAAGTTTTATGCTTGAAAAAGTTGGTGTAGCTTGTCTGAGTGGAACCGCATTTGGAACTGAAGGAGAGGGATTCGTTCGTTTTTCATATGCTACGTCGCTGAATAATATTCAACGAGCACTCGATGCGATGAAACATGCATTAGATCGAGAAAAGATTCATCAGCATATGAGTCGATGAAGTACCTTTACTATGCACTTGCTCTCTGTATTGGCTTTGGTGTAGGGTTCGGGCCTGGCATATACAACTCTAATAAGTTACGTGCATTTCTGTCCTGGCTTCTTATTGCGATGGGTATCACTTTAGCTTTGTACCCTCCGGTAGCTGGAACTTTTCAGGATGTAATATCAGAAAAAATAGCGGGAGCAGGGGGGGGAGCTTGGGTTTTGATACCAGTCGGTGGAATATCGACACAAAGTGATTCAATAATGTTGGCAAGAGACATAGCAGGTAAGCAGGTTCAGATAGTTTATGCTGGCAATGCAAAAGCTATTATGGCAAAGTCAATAACAAACAAACTACTACTCAAAACAGAATCAATATCTCACAGTTTTTTTTCTGTCAAGGATTACACTGTTGCTCCACATATTACTCTCCCACACATCCCTGCTCTTGGTGAAAAAGCACGCATTCTTTTTTTCCACGTTCCCTGTGCATGGATCGGCTTTTTTGCCTACTTAGTAACAATGATCTTCTCGATACGATACCTGTTAAGCAAGAATACTATTGACGATATACTTGCTGTCTCATCAGCGACGATTGGGACGCTATTTACGGCACTCGCTTACATCAGTGGCGCAATATGGGCAAAGTTCAATTGGGGTCACTTTTTCAATTGGGATACACGTGAGTTATCTGTTTTGCTGCTACTGGCGATATACACAGCATATTTTGTCCTGCGCAACAATGTTCACGCTTCATCTGCGAAGCGGATCGCCGCAGTATATGCAATAGTTGCGGCTACTACCGCTGTCTTTCTTGTATTTATTGTCCCTCGCATTACATTTAGTTTGCATCCCGGATCGCGCGATGACACGAATATCGGTCCACTTCTTACCCCAGAGCAAGATGCGCTTGATGCTACCAAGGCAGCAGTTTTCAGTCTGATGTTGGCTGGATTCACACTCCTTTATACATGGCTTCTCAACATTGTCTCTCGCTACATTCGTCTGACTGAACGTTTTTCGGCAGAAAATCCATGATTGACTACCTTAATCAATACCCCCACGTAATTGTTTTGCTCGTAACAATCGTTATTTGGTCCGGGATTGCGCTATTTGTTTGGCGACTTGATCGCAAGATTGAATCTATTGAAGCACAGCTTACAACAAGCGAGCAAAACAATACGTCAACCAAACAAAATAGCTGAACATCGTCGCAACAATCGATATGAAGCCGCGATATTTGATCGGTGCTATTCTAATCACTGCAGCTGTTGGGACCAGCGTGTATTTGCTGTCTCAATCGCAAATACAGTATAGCACGATTGCCACTGCAAAAACATCTGGAAGAAAAGTGCAAATCAAAGGGCAGTGGGTTGATCATGATCTAACGTTGTACAATACAGGCACCGACACCTTTCAATTCATCCTTGTGGATGATTCTGGTGAAAAGATTCGTGTTGTTTATCATGGTGCAAAGCCGAATAATTTCGAGCTTGCTCAAACAGTCGTCGTTCGTGGTCGTATCAATGGCGACTATTTTGAAGCCACTGAGATACTGACTAAGTGTCCGTCGAAATACGAAGGTAATACCTCCCTAATCCCACAAAAGCAATAAAACCATGCTTGCGCAGTTCATTGTTCACTTGTGTTTGGGGCTCGCAATAGGGACCAGCATAGGATATTGGTACGCTGCAATCAAACAACAGCAAACGATTACCACGTATTCACGCTACCTCTTTTTTGCACTCTGTGGCTCAATTGCCGTCTCGGCGATTCTTCTCCTACATGCTATTGTTACAAACGATTTTGACATAACCTACGTTCAATCGTACTCCTCTCGGCAGCTGGAGTCACCCTTTCTTTATGCTGCGTTCTATTCGGGACAAGAAGGAAGTTTTTTACTCTGGACACTTCTTACAAGTATCGTTGGAATTGCCACCATTTCATACTCGAAGCGACGAGGAATTGAAGCCGATACAATGGCTTTTTTTTCGCTTGTTTTAGTCTTTCTGACCACGATGCTTGTTGCAAAAAATCCATTCAGCTATCTGTGGGAAACCTATGCTGAACAAGGAACCACACGAGAATTCATCGAAGCACTCAAAAATGACCCACAGCGTTACAACGGACGCGGTCTCAACCCCGTCCTGCAGAATTACTGGGTTATGATCCATCCGCCGATGCTCTTTAGTGGTTTTGCGATGATGACTGCTCCATTTGCCCTTGCGATGGCTGGTTTGTTACGTCGTCAGTATCATCGTTGGATTGAAGATGCACAACCCTGGATTAATGCTGCAACATTTGTGCTGGGTATTGGGATTGTATTGGGTGGTTTTTGGGCATACGAAACGTTAGGATGGGGCGGGTTTTGGGCGTGGGATCCTGTCGAGAATTCCTCTCTTGTTCCCTGGCTGCTAACAGTTGCGTTGCTCCATACAACGTTGATTCAACGCCGAAACAAGGGACTCGTTCGCACAAACTTTTTGCTTACGATTGCTGCATTCTGTGCAGTACTCTATTCAACATTTTTGACGAGAAGCGGTGTTTTAGGTGATACGTCTGTTCATTCCTTCGTCGAACCAGGATTTTTTGTTTACGTCCTTCTACTGGTGTTTCTTGGTTTCTTCCTTGTTCTCGGAATCGGGCTACTGATCGTTCGATTCCCTGACTTGGCTTCCGCAAGCAAACGTACGGGTATATTCAACCTTACGTCCAGAGAGTTTCTGCTTTCGGTAGGGGTGTTATTGATCATAACAAGTGCAATTATCGTCGTGCTTGGAACGAGTTACCCAATCGTTGCAGAACTAATCGGACAACAAAAAGCAGCCATTGAAGCGCGGTTCTACAACACAATCCATGCACCACTGTTGGCTCTCGTGCTGCTTACAAATGGCATATCACTTGTTGCAACATGGCAGCAGACCAACACCTTAAAACTCTTCCGCACAACATCAGCATTTGGAGCTCTAGGCATTGCAATTAGTAGTATTCTGTATGCCATAGATGTAATTCGAGACTTCTCCTCGCTCGTTATCGTTGCAACCGCAATCGTTGCTCTCGCTATCAACATCGGGCACATCATCCGATTGATTCGAGGAAAAAAAATGTTTGCCCTTGGTGCGTTCTTATCACATGCGGGATTAGGGATTTTTTCGCTCGGTATTGTTGTTCTTGCATCGAAAGCTGAAACCAGCCATGTACGACTTGTAGAAGGGAAGACAGAAAACATACTCAACTATAACTTCACTCTTGAAGGGAAACAGCAGCTCGATACACACTTGACAGATCGAGAAAAATACCGCTACCTGGTTGCTGTCGAAAAAAATGGAATTGTCCACTATGCTTATCCTGTCGTTTACTTCAGTGATTTCAACAGAAGGCAAGCACCATTTTTCGAACCTGGAATCCTTTCAACAATTGATGGCGATCTTTACATTGCACCGAAGGCTCTTGATATTGATGACGGCTCTACAGCAATAACGCTTTTCAAACGACACCCTCAGTTTATCTCACTTGACACTAACTGGAGAATCGAATTAATTGCCTTTGACATGAGTCGTGCACAGCAGGGTATGATGTCCGGTCAACCACTTCCGCTTGGCGTTGCTATCCGTCTTCATTCTGCTGGAAGTAGCCAGCGCGATACAACGTTGTTCGCATATTTCGACGGACAGGCATTTACACCCGAAGATACAGTTGTTATCGGGCAGTTTTCATTCTGGCTCGAAAACATCCGGAGGAACCAACGCGATCCAGATAGCTCGACAGCAACGGTGCGTGTAAAATCAAATAGCATACAATCACTGCAACCTCGCCAGGTGCTCATCACAGAAGTATCAAAAAAACCTATGATCAATCTTGTTTGGGTGGGTTTTCTTATCACACTTGTGGGGATGCTGTTCAGCACGATACGTGCATTTCGCGTGCGATCCAAACTCACCGCCCCTCAATCATCGTAGAGCGAGATATTCATCCTCTACTTTCCTGAGTATACTCAACTCATGCCGATTGCGGAGCAATGTTCGTCGAGTTACTTGAGCTTCATAATGTTCGCTGCCACCGAGGTCTGCTCATCGAATTAAACCACTCACCTGTACTATTGACTGGTTCCAATGGGGTAGGGAAAACAAGCATTCTTGAAGCAATCAACATTGCTGCGATGAGCAAATCATTTTTACCAGTCGAGGATGCAGAGATCGTTACACATGGAGCAGAAGGATACTACATACGCGCCCACATACGGCATGATATTGGCTCCGAAATTGACATTGTAATTGAATATCAATGTTCAGGAACTAAGCGAATCTCAACCTCCGCCAGCGGAGCATGCTCCGCGCGAGATCTTATCGGCTTGCTGCCGTGTGTCGTTCTCCTGTCATCGCAACGTGATCTGTTCATTGGCGAGCCAGCGCTCCGGCGTTTGTTCGTCGATAGAATACTGTCGCAATCCTACACATCGTACAAGCACGCTCTGTGGCGGATGAGAGCTGCACTGCGACAACGGAATCGTCTGCTCAGTATCGGGCAACATGGCGCCGAACTCGAAGCATGGACAGAAGAGTTGCTTGCATCCTCGATTGAATTAATAACTCGACGTCGCTCATTCGTCCAACAATTCAATAGCATTCTCACCGATATCATAGCTACGTTCCTTCCAAGCACCTTGATTCCACAGATCGAATACAGTATCCCTTGGTATCATCACGATAACCACCTTATTAGTGACGATCCTGGACAACTGGCTGATGCTCTTCGGCAGTACGTTCGTGAATTATTACCACGAGATATCGAACGCAGCTCGACACAGTGGGGACCACAACGCGATGTTTTTACATTTATGTTAGGTTCGAACCCACTCTATGCGGTTGCCTCACAAGGGCAGCAGAAAATTGCTCTATTTGCAGTAAAGCTTGCCGAGACCTCCTACTTACACCGAATTACTGATAGAACACCGGTTCTGTTACTCGATGACGTCTTCTCCGATTTGGACCGTACTAACGCACAACTCGTGGAGATGTCTATCCTTCAGATGAGCAATACCTGGCAGATATTTGTTACGGCTCCACATCGAGATATTATCAGCAGTGCAGAGACCTTTCAGATTGTTACACTGGGCTGAACTCGCTTGACCACTTGTTCCGTTGCATTTTTGCCGCAATGAAACCACTTTCACATTTTTTACAGACTCTTCTTACCCAACATGGGCTCGCTGAAAAACTTCAGCAGGCTCAGATACCCGAGTTGTTTCGTCAGCATGTTGGCACTACCGTCATGCGGCGTGTCGAGTCGGTTACATTTCACAATGGAGAGTTACTTGTGAAAGCCTCATCTGCACTATGGAGAATTGAATTGCGCATGCGCGCAGAAAACATTCGCCGAGCACTCAACCAGCAGCTGGGCAAAGAAACAATTCGCATCGTTACGATACTGTAAATCTACACTTTTGTTTTACAACGAGCGGAGTACGTAAATGCGCCCCATAACCGGATCAGTGGCAGTATGAGCTAATATTTGCTCGACCTGTTCTGGGCTCAGTTGGGTTCCTCGTGCCGCGAGTTTATGCCCAGACATTGTAACGATGTCCCTCCCAAGTACCATTCCAGCAGATAGACTCTCTACACGGAGTGGTACCATGTCGTTCGATTCTGGAAAGTCATTGCACGTTACATACTCCTCCAAAAGAAGGACCACACGTTGATCGTACAACCGCCGTGATTGCTGCTGGATGATACTCAGGGCATCGACGGAACGTATGCCATCACGAAAGAGCATCTCTGCATAATCAACGACAGTACGAAGTATTCGGGCACCCAGCGGAATATGCCAACCCTGGCTGCGATGAGGAAAACCAGTTCCATCGAAGTTTTCATACATCGTTAGCAGAATCAACCGCGTCTGCGGATAGTCTGCCAAATGGTCAAGTAGTTCGCTAGCAATCGTAGGTACTGTCGCAGCAACTGTTGATGTTGGGATACCATCGGTATGAATCGGTGCATAAAGATAGACACCCTCGAGTACCACACGCCCAATTGCATAAAATCGAACGGCTAAATCGAGCTGATGTTGGTCTGTTGTCTTTGCATTGAGGTTCACTTCAAGACGGTTGAGTATCCACTGAACCGCCGGGCGCGCGAATTGAACAACAGCAGTGTATTCTGGAATTCTTCTCGCTTGAAGACGCTCGATAATGCATACGAACTGCTCAGTGCGCTGCTCCAAATCCGAATACCGACCTTCAAGCTCATGTACTATTCGTTCAAGCCGTGCGTTATTGCATAGAATCTTCAGTACACTCCGCACAAGATAATAGGTCGAACGCACAAACTCGATCTTGAATGCGAGATCATAACCCGCAGTGTAGGCAGCGTGCAACTGTTGATTGTCGTGAACGATGGCAATGATAAAAATCGAGTGTCCGTGCCCAATACGACGCAACAACCGCGGAAATAAATCCGCTGAGATGTAATCTGTTTCCCAATCGACAATGAGACAATTTACTGGTGTCGTCGAAAGCAGCTGCCCTAATTCGATTTCATTTTTTGCAGTGATAACATTCGTATCCTCACCGGCGTGAAGGACAATTTGCTCGAACAAGTTGCTGTGTGTATCGGGTGCAACGATAAGGACAACAAAGCTGTCCATTTTCTTTATTGGGACTGAGATTGGTATCGCCGGAGAAAGTCTTCTGTGCTGAAGTTCGCAACGAGAATACTGACTCGCCGGTTGACGTAGTCAAATGGGTTGAGGGGATTTTTTGGTCTCCGATCAGCGTAGCCATAAACGCCACTAATGCGTGCTGGCTGTACACCGTTTGCTTCAAGAACGCGCCGCGCACTATTTGCACGCTCAGCGGACAGCTCCCAGTTGGTATAACCTCTATCGTTCGGATATTGACGGCTATCGGTGTGCCCCTCGAGCACGATCGGATTGGGCAATTCTTTTAGTAGCGGAGAGATCGAACGCAACAGCCGTATCGCTGCTGGACGGAGACGAGCACTGCCAACTTCGAAAAAGACGCTCTCTTTCTTCTCCAACAGCTCGATCCGTAACCCTTCAGGCGATAGTGTCAGCTCGACATTCTGCAATAGTTCTCGGAGGTCGGCTTGGTGCGACATTTCCTGAAGTCTTTGTTTGATCTCCTCAGCTGCTTTGGCCAGTTTTTGCGCTGCCGTTACGCTATCGGCAATTGCACGCTCGCGCAGATGTTGTGAGAGTGTATCGAGTAACATCTTCTCCCATCGTTTTTGCGATTCAATGTATGAATTCTCTTGCCCAGGATCGTTACCTTTTGTGCCATAACTTCCTGCGCTCAACTGCTGATCAATCGGAATTTTTTTTCCTGTCAAAAAGCTGAACAATCCAGGGTCACGGAAAAAACTTGCGATGCGTTGACGATTATCGGGACTAAGACCCAAAATCCACATCACAAGAAAAAATGCCATCATCGCGGTGACAAAGTCAGCATATGCAACTTTCCACGCACCGCCATGATGTCCATGGTGATCGGACGATGTTTTTTTCTTGATGATAACAGGTTGACCGTTATCTGCCATAGTTCCAATCACCGAACTGATTTCACTGCTTCTTCAGTCTCTTGGAAGGACGGGCGCTCATGTGGCTCGATTGCACGCCGGCCATACTCAATCGCTACGACGGCAGGCACCCCACGAGCAAACGCCAGCACCGCGGCTTTCATACATACAAGAAAATGATGCTCTGCACGCGCAGCATTTTCCAAGTTTTTTGCCAACGGACCGACAAATCCATACGATAGCAAGACACCCAAAAACGTACCAACCAGTGCTGCAGCGACACTGTGTCCGATTACCTCGGGTGGCTGATCAATTTTGCCCATCGTGATCACCACACCAAGTACAGCTGCGACGATCCCTAAACCTGGAAACGAGTCAGCAACAGTTGCAAGAGCTGTTGGAGGTTTGAGCATTTCATGTTGGGCTGCTTCGAGATCGATGTCCATAAGTTCTTCCAAGTCGTGCGCTGGTATGCCGCCATTGAGCAACACCTTCATGGTGTCGCACAGAAATGCAACAGCATGATGATTGGCTAAGATCGTTGGATACTTAGAAAAAATCGCTGAGCTCTCTGGATTTTCAACATGTGGCTCCAGAGCAATCAATCCATCCCGCTTTGCAAGCTGAAACAGCTCATAGAGCAGTTTGAGTAGATCGAGATAAGTCTCCTTACTGATCTTTGAACCCTTGAGTGAACCGAGCATACCCTTGATAATACCGATGGTCGTCGAAAGAGGATTAGCAATAAGCAATCCTCCAACTGCTGCGCCACCAATGATCAGAAATTCTGTCGGTTGCCACAGGAGGATAACTTGCCCTTCGTGCATCGTATAGCCAAGAAGGACACAAGTAATTACGACAACAATGCCAATGATGACAAACATATTCGCCGCGTGCGATTGTGGCTGACCTTCGGTACAAGTGCTGTTTTAGCGTAGTTAACGCTCGAGCCGCTTGAGCAAATAGATACGCTGATGATCCAGCTCGTAGGCTTTCATCCAGCACTTGCGAGCGTCTTCGACTCGACCGAGACTATTGTAATTATCGCCCAAGTGCTCAAAAAGTGTAGCTGAAGGTTCCTGCGCAGACTCAACGGCTCGTTGGAGATACTCAAGTGCCTCCTGATATCGCCCCATACGATGGAGAACCCAGCCGTAGGTATCGAGGTACGATGCATTGCTGCTATCGGCACGGAGCGCCCGCTCGGCAAGTTCTAACGCATAGAAAAGCTGTGTCCCTTGCTGGGCGAGAATGTACGCCAAATTGTTTGCTGCAGCAACATTGTTTGGATCGGCGAACACAAGTCGTTGGTACAGATCGATCGCGCGTGCTCTTTGACCCAACGAGTCAGCTCGATATGCTACGTAAAAGAGAATGGTAGGATCGGTACTATCGCGTTCAAACGCGACGGTTAGCAGCGAATCGAGCACCGATGGAGCCATACCACCGTAGTACCGACCGAGCACGTAGCGCGCAAGCGCCACCCACAGATCATCGAAACGACGCTCCCGTGTGTCAAGAAGCCCAAAGGCCAACGGAACATCACCCCACTGGCACATAAGACTTAATCCTGCCAAGGCATGATTTCTTCGTAGTTGGGGCTGTGAAAACGCGTGCGCAATCAGTTGGTGAGCATAATCAAACCGATGGCGCAGTACAAAGTGGTGGGCAAGAAGGATGGTATGCGCACACGAAAGGTCCTGGCGTCCAAGAAGGAATCGCGCAGTTTCAATGAGCACAGTGGTCGGCGTGTGTTCATCGACAAATTCCAACCACTGTGAGATTGTAGTACCAACATCCGCTGTCGTCATGTGATACATTGCGTATCGCACATAGAGCCACGCTGAGTCCCACCTCTGCCTTTGCAGGTAAAGCGAGGAAAGATCTAACGCAAGTTCCACTCTATCAGGGTACTCGAAGAGCAAATCACGCATCAGCCGTAATGCTTGAAGTGTATCCCGGTACTGCAAACACAATTCGATCAAATCCCTGGCAACCTCCTCAATGGGAACTTCTTGAACGATCTGACGCAGCAGCTCGATTGCACGTGCGGTATCGAGAGAGCGAACAAAATACGCAGCCCGAAGGCGGTCCGATAGGGTTGAATGCCGTTCCATTGCTCGAAGTGCATACCACGCAGCTCGCTGTGGTTGTCGAACTGCATATGCATCGGCAAGAACGCCGTATCCTTCTGCAAGCGAACTGTCAATCGAGAGAGCACGCTCAGCAGCAGCAATAGAGCTATCAATGTCTCCGCGCTCCAGATAGGCCTGGGCAAGAAGAATCCATAAATCCGGACACAAGGAATCGAGTGTCAATGCGTGGAGATATTCTTCTCGCGCCTTGTTTACGTATCCGGCAGAACGGTAAGCTGCTGCTCGGACAACGAACGAGGCAATATCTGAGCGATAGAGGCAAGGATGGCTCTCATTCGATGCGTAGAGGGGGGGTAGCATATCAAGTATAGTGGTGAATAAGAATGCCACTCCGTAGAGGAGTGGCACCCACCGTTCTTGATACGAACGAATGCTCACCGCTCGTTTAGCATTGCCGACAGACCTTTTTTTGTAACGGTTTTGATCGCACGAGCTGTCAGCCGAACACGTACAAAGCGTTTGTTCTCTTCGTCCCAAATACGCTTGTATTGTAAGTTCGGAAGAAAACGCCGCCGCCGTTTGTTGTTGGCATGTGAAACGTGATTGCCATACAATACCGTTGTGCCAGTCAACTGACATCGTTTAGACATAGTGCCTCCAGAAGATGGTTGCACAAAAATACGCCACAAAACCTACTATCAAGTATTTGCCACCAAAACTATGGCTTCTGAGTGGCTGCATTACAATCGGTTGGCTTGTTTCTAATGCAGTAGAAGTACAGGTAGGTGAATTTCTTCCAATCGCCGCGCTTGTGCTGTGCACCTGCTTGGCTTCGATTTACCTTAATCTGAGCGCGAATTGGTGCAGTTTCCTTGCCATGGTAACAATCGGAATCGGTTTGGGAGCACGCTACCAACAGAACATCTTACCATTCACCAGTAAGGGAACATCAATGCCCGCATGGATAGATATCACCATCGAAGAAGTCATTCACACATCCGATCGCTACTTCTCATGTATCGCTATCGGGATGATTGATCCAAAGTACGCAGAACCTCGCAATGGCATCCGGCTTTTGCTGCGGAGTTCGTCCCTATTGACAAAACCCGAATCCGGTGATCGCCTTGTTGGGACAGTTGAACTACGCCTACCACAGCGTGCAATCCTACCGGGAACTTTTTCCGAATGGCACTACTGCGTCTCTCACAAAATCACACTCGTCGCTCGCGCAGTATCCGATATCGCAGTATTTCCCGATTCTAATCGCTCTCACGATGTACTCTGGGTAGTTCAGCAATCACTTACCAATCTTGTACAGAGGGTCTTTGAAAGTGATAACGCCCGACGGCTTGCTGAGGCAATGGTTCTTGGTCGTAGGGAACGGCTCGGAAGGCTCGATCGCGAACTATTCAGTATCACTGGCACTGCACACGTGCTCTCTGTCAGCGGTTTTCATGTTGGGGTCATTACTACAATCGTATTGCTCCTTACAGCACCTATTGGGCAGCGACGTACACTACGTTACACTATCATTCTGGCCATTACATGGCTTTACGTAGCAGGAACGGGAGCTGCGTCCCCATCGGTACGAGCAGGAACAATGGCGACGATAGCGATGGCTGCATTATATCTCCAACGATGGTTATCCGCACTGCATATTCTATGGCTTGCTGCTGTAGTAATGCTGATTATTGAGCCAGTGTTGATACTCTCTGTAGCATTCCATCTTTCGGTTATGGCAGTTGCTGGGATTATTGTTTTCGGCAAATCTGCAGTCGAGCTTGCGGCACCATTCAAGCTACATGCAGTTGCACGGTGGATACTCGCACTGTTGGTAACAACGATCGGTGCCACATTAGCCACCGCACCAATTCTTGCCATACATTTCGGTGTTATTCCCCTGGTCGGGATTATAGCAAATCTTATTACCGTTCCGCTTGCAACCGTATTTATTATCACGACAATTGTTGCAATGGGAGTGGAATCCATCGTCCCGAGTTGGGGAATGTTTTATGGCAGACTTGGCCAAGTTGTATCCGATACGATGCTATCAGTGCTGCACTATTGTGCAGAATCACAATCGCTTACTTTGCGTGGACAACACTTTGTCTATACATCAATCGTTGCGGTTGTGCTATCTGTGTATATCCTCCGAGCCAGAGATGTTCGTGCCGCACTGTTCCGGACTGGCATTTCGGCAATAGCGGTTGTTTTGACAGCATTTACTGTACAGTGGTTTGTGCTGTCTCAACCACTTGACGTCACTTCGCCTCACTACCGCATGCGTATCATCCGAAATGCTGGCGCCAATGCGATCGTTGTTGCCGCAACACCTGATACGCAAGTGGAATGGATGTCACCGATTCGGTCGGTAGCACAGTATTGCCGCACATATAATCTGCGCCACGTGTATGTTGTAACCGATAACAGCAGGACTTTCGAGCAATGGTCCAGATATTCTAAGCGTTTAGGGCTCTCATCCATGACTATCGTGCACGATTCTACAACCGTAGCGGCACTACTTCGATGATGAAAAGGCAACTCGATCTTCTACAGTACCGCGATAGAAATGTAATCTATGGCATCACTCTTCGCAATGCAGGACATTGGACGCCGTATGGATGGACACTCCATCCGGTGGGAGCTATCGCAGATAACGATGTAGTATCATGCCGCCGTGGGCTGGCGGACGTCATCGGCATTGACATTTCCCGCATGATTATTCCCCAGCAAGTCCATGGTACAACGATTGCCGATGTGACAAGTAGTGATGTAGGTCGCCCCTTCACAGCAGATGGTATCGTGACGTCAGAACGAAATCTTCTGCTGTGTATATCAGTCGCTGATTGCTGTGGCGTTGTGATCTGGGATGTCAAGCAACAGCTCATTGCGGCGGTGCATTCCGGTTGGCGGGGGACAGCCGCAAACATAGTCGGTCAGTGCATAGCACACATCGTCGAACGTTATCATATTACTCCCAGTCAACTGCATGCATGGCTTTCGCCGTGCGCATCCAGGCAGCAGTACACTGTCCGTGAGGATGTTGCATCTTTTCTGCCTGATTTTGCCCATCCAATCGGCGGGGACGAGTTTCTTCTGGACATCCCAGGTGCTATCACATCCCAGCTTTGTGCAGCCGGCATCGAACCATCGCATATTGCTGCATCAGGTCTTTGTACCATCAGCGACGACCGGTTCCACTCGTATCGCCGCGATCGAGAACACTCCGGTAGAATGGCAGTCTTTACCGCGATTGTCGGATCGGAATAAAACGAACGCTGAGTTCCCAATTCTCGGTCGGTTTGGGTGTAAGGGGAATTGGTAGTAATCCACCATTGGACCATAGCGTCAATTGATCGGCGAAGTGAACGCTGAGCGGATTGCCAGATACACCACCCGGCACGATCGTATAGACGACAGTATCACGCAATCGCAGCACCTGACGCATCGAAGCCCCGATATGCATGCTGAATGGACGATGTAAGCGCCATAGTCCATTGGCAAGCGTTGTTGCGTCACCGCCGATTGTCGTCAAACGTCGCTGCAGTAGTGACCGATAGGCAGGCACCTTCGCAAGAGGGTGCTCCAATTCCAACGTATGAATTTTTCCCCATTGCCATTGGGACATTTGCGGGGAGTACTGTGTACGAAGATGCGTAATCGCTTCTTTCCATGCCTGAACCACAGCGCGGTATAGCAATCGTTCTGCAGTTGCACTATCAGAGCTGACCCAGCATGTTGGACGATGCAGGATATCATCCAAACGACGTAACGGAACAGAGGGAACAAAGGAGTACCGTTGGTATTCGCTCTCCCCGATGCGCAGGCGGAACACAATGTTCGATAAGCGCTCGAGAAACACACTGTAGATTGCCGCCGCTGACGAACGAGGATGAAGGTAACAATTCCATCGAGCAAAAATCTGTAACGCCGATAGCTCGATGGAATCCAGTGGTGCGCGCTCAAGTATTGGCACTGTTCGTCGCTGAATACGCAATGCATATGACGAATACACATCGAGTTGCTCCAGTTGCGCATCACGGACAGTATAGTCGCCCGACAAAGAACGTAATTCAGCGATGCGTTCCGCACGTGAACTTGGTTCCCAAAGATAGGAGACAAAAAAAGAGAGAGAGTCGCTCGTTTTATTATTGGCACTGGCTACATACTTCGACGGTGGATTGTACACTGAGGGGAATGCATTGGTCATGATGCCACGCCAATGATAGCGACGATTCCAACCGGGTCGTGGTAGGTTCGGATGTCCGCTATCGCGCTGGGGGACAGAACCTGCTGGCTGTATCCCGATGTTACCAGCAATGTCTGCATACGTGAAGTTCAGTGCTGGAACTGCCCATGTGCGCAACGCATGACGAAACTGTGTCCACGACCGTGCTCGCATAACCCCGAGTATTGCTGCAACCTCATCACTCGGCTGCAGACCTGTCCATGCGACTGATAATGCGTATCGCTCTGCAAGCGATGTACCTGAGTGCGTCAGTGGGAAGCCAATAATTGAATCATTGCGTGCACTCGGATGCACCGAGGAGAGAATGGGTCGTCCGAGCACTGTTTCAATGCGAATACGATGTTCACTCATCGGTAATCCCTTTCGGCGTGCTTTGATCGTATCAAATCGGACACGAACTTTCAGTTTTTCGCTCCCAACAATCACCAACGAGGGACGAAGCGAATCGCGTACCTCAATAAAATAGTCACAATCGTCAAGCATGACATTCGTTGCTCCCCATGCGATAGTATTGTTGCGACCGCTCAGGACAACTGGCAATCCCGGCACAGTTACCCCAATAACATTATAGTTAGGCGAACTTAGGTGAACTTGATACCAGCGTGGGGGGAGACCCAATGCTAAATGGGGATCGTTGGCAAGGATTGCATCGTTGCCGTCTGGACCAGAAAGGGAAACTGCCCACGAATTACTTCCACTGCTGTATCCTTGCATCCCAGCCTGGATTCGCGCTGTCGAATATACCGTGGCAAAACGATCGAGTAATCTATCCACTCCTGGAGCATTCCACCACGACGAATGACTTTCTGGTTGCTGACGCTGAGCTGGGGTTGGTAGCTGATTCGGTTGCAGCACGCGCGGGCTGTAGGGCTGATCCTCCGGAATCAACGCCAATGCCGTCTCAACACCATATCGATCAGCGATTTCTCCAAGCACTATATCCACCCAAAAACTCATGCTCAGGTCGAATGCAATCAGACGTCCTATAGCAATACAATCGGTCGCTTCCCATGGATCTGGCGTATATCCCAAGGCACCGAATTCGAACGGGAGCTGGTTGCGATGGTTCGATAGAAAAAGGTTCACTCCACGAGCATAGGCAGACAGCACACGCTTTGATTCAGCTGACAATCCAGGATAAATCACGGAACGAGTAGTGTGTTCAATCCCAAGTGTACGAAAAAATGCATCTGTTGCAACAAACTGCTCACCGAAAATTTCTGCTAAGCGTCCCCGTGCAACGCGCCGAAGAAAGTCCATTTGCCACAAACGATCACGGGCGTGAATGTAACCGAGCGCGACAAATGCATCCTCGTCCTTCACGGCAATGATGTGCGGAATCGCAAATTCATTGCGATAGACAAAGACGCTATCACGAACATCAGTCGTCACGACGGTATCATCATAGAGAGGGGATTCGTCGAAAGCCAAGTGTATGCCAAAGAGAAGTATGGCTAAAACAATCACACTAAACGTGACAGCAGCCGCTATCACAATAGAGGGAACGCCACCGACAGCACGGAATCTACCGCCCGAACGAGGCTGCGTCATCGTTCTTACAACCACTTGTTGCGTTTGTACCACTCGATTGTTTCTGCAATGCCGTCTTCGAGCGATACCTGCTGACGGTACCTGAAATCACACCGAGCACGTTGCGTCGAGCAAATCCAATAGCGCTGAATAATATCACGGCCTTTATGGTAATCGAGAACAGGGGCTTGTCCACGAAGGTGACCAATCCATCCAGATAGTGCAGCGATGACTAACACCAGAGCATGAGGAATCACTACCGGTACTGCACGCCGTCCGACAACGGCAGCGGTTGTTATTCCAATCTGTTTCCATGTGTAAAACTCATCACTGGCAACGAAATAGGTTTTCCCGATTGTTGCTCCGGACTCAAATGCATCCACAATTCCCCGTGCTAAATCACGAATGTGAACTAAGCTTACCCATTTCGGACGAAAGCCGATCAGCGGCACGATACCCTGATAGACGGCACGAAAGAACGGAAGAGTAGCTTCATCGCGTTCTCCATAGACTGCTGGCGGTCGAATGATTGTTATCGGAATCTCCGATGCAGCAGATTGAACGACTTCTTCGGCAGCTTTTTTGCTAATGCCATACGGAGTAATCGGGTGCAGCGGTGAGTCCTCGGTGACAGGGTGTTCCAGGTCAGTTGCCGGCCCGGTAACCGCTAAGCTACTCAGATGCAGAAAGCGCCAGAAATTACTCTGCATTGTAGCCCGCGTTGCAGCGATCATTCGCTCGGTCGCTCCGCGATTGCCCTCCATGAACTCTTGCATCGAGCGCGCCGCAATGACCCCTGCCACGTGGATGACTCCATGAACACCTTCAAGAGCAGCGCTAAGTGACTCGACAGAATCGAACGAACACTCAGCTACCTCGAAGACTTTGCCTTGAAGCCACCGGCGGTTACTGTTTTTCCGAACTAAGCAACGAACGACATAGCCACGACGGAGAAGCTCATCAGCAACGTGACTACCGACGAACCCCGTGGCACCAGTTAGTGCAACAACCATAAGTTCAATGAGGTGTTCGCAAATCAGAACGGCGTGCAAAACTATCGATAGAAGAGGCGAAAAAAGTATTTCTAATGCTGGAATATCATGACATTGCCGACAGCAGATGGCTTCAGAAATCCGTATTTTTGCGCTGTTTCAGCGTGCCCATTATTCGCACGCTACTGTTCACGAACTGATGAGCCTTATGACCACTAAAACTGCCTCGACTTCTGGTCAATACACTGAAGAAAGCATTGTCGCACTTGAGGGTTTAGAGCCGGTACGGAAACGTCCAGCAATGTACATTGGCGACACAGGGGAACGCGGTCTGCACCACTTAGTCTTCGAGGTCGTTGATAATTCGATTGACGAGGCATTGGCCGGATACTGCAAGAATATCCTTGTCACTATCCATGCCGATGGATCTGTTTCTGTCAAGGATGATGGTCGCGGTATTCCAACCGGAATTCATCCCGAGAAAAAAATCTCCACTCTCGAAGTAGTAATGTGCACCCTCCATGCGGGTGCGAAATTCGACAAAAACACGTATAAAGTCTCCGGTGGACTTCATGGCGTCGGTGTTTCGTGTGTCAACGCGCTCTCCACATGGTTAGAGGCAACCGTCGAACGCGATGGGCAGATCTACCGCCAACGTTACGAGCGGGGCAAGCCTGTCACACCTGTCGAAGCTATCGGGAAAACAAAAGTCACCGGCACGACAGTACATTTTCTGCCGGACCCGACGATTTTTTCCACCACTACGTTCAAGTATGAACGTATAGCCGAGCGCCTTCGAGAGCTTGCATTTCTCAATCCCGATTTGACCCTTGAAATTCGCGACGAGCGCGATGGACAGGACGAAGTTTTTGCTTATCGCGGCGGTTTGGTAGATTTTGTACGCTATATCGACAGTACACAAACGGCTCTTATCAAACCAATCTCCATTTCTGGGGTTGGAGGGGAGCAAGGTCGCGAAGTCATCGTTGATATCTGCTTTGAGTACAACAACGAATACACCGAGCGGCTATTCTCCTATGTCAATAATATCAATACTACCGAACACGGCACACATGTCAGTGGTTTTCGCTTCGCTTTGACGCGTACTATCAATGCATACGCAGAATCGAACAATCTTGCAAAGATTCAATTCACAGGCGAGGATTTTCGCGAGGGACTCACTGCTGTTATTAGCGTCAAAGTTCCTGAACCACAGTTCGAAGGTCAGACAAAAACACGACTTGGCAATAGCGAAGTTGAGGGAATCGTTCGCTCGACCGTCAGTGAGCAATTCGCACGATATCTCGACGCAAATCCTACGGTTGCGCGGCGAATCATTGAAAAAATCACACTTGCAGCAGAGGCACGAATCAACGCACGCAAAGCACGTGAGTTGACGCGCCGGAAAAATGCTCTCGACTCGTTTGCACTGCCTGGCAAATTAGCTGATTGTAGCTCGAATTCTCCCGAAGATTCTGAACTGTTTATTGTCGAGGGTGAATCAGCAGGTGGTTCTGCCAAACAAGGTCGCGATCGTCGCTTCCAAGCAATATTGCCCATCAAAGGTAAGCCTATAAACGTTCATAAAAACCGGCTGGTCAAGATCCTCGAAAATGACGAGATCAAGTCTATCCTTACAGCAATTGGTGGCGGCTTCGGCGATGAATTTGACATCTCCAAAGTGCGCTATGGCAAAATCATCCTCATGGCTGACGCAGATGTGGACGGATCGCATATTCGGACGCTGCTGCTTACGCTATTTTTTAATTTCATGCCAGGGCTGATTACTGCAGGTAGGCTGTACATCGCACAACCACCTCTGTACAAAATCAAAAAAGGCAAGCAAGAGTACTACGCATACAATGACCACGAGCGCGACGAAGTTATCGCACGTATCCGCAAAGAAAAAGCCGAGCGGAGCAGGGGAAAGACCAGCGATCTTGATGGAGTATCTGAAGAAGAATATACAACCCCCGACGGCATCGTCGTGCAGCGATTCAAAGGATTGGGCGAAATGAATCCAGAGCAGCTCTGGTCAACAACAATGAATCCAGAAACGCGTGTGCTCCAGCAGGTCAGCTTAGAGAGCGCAGCAACAGCAGCTCATCTAATAGACACACTGATGGGACATGACGTTCCGCCGCGCCGCGAATTCATCGAACGCAATGCTCTGGCTGTCCGCAACCTGGACGTGTGATTAGCTCGACGTAGATGCTGGAGCACCTGTTGCTTGTAGCTCGCGTAGAAGTGCCTGACGCTCAATTTCTAATTGACGTATCCGCCGTTCGAGTAGGTCAAGCTCTTCAGGGAGTGAATCTATCTCCATCCGGAGTTTTGCTGCTGCTTCGTCAACCAAATCAATTGCTTTGTCCGGTAGAAAACGATCAGTGATGTAACGGTGCGACAGTTGCGCAGCAGCAACGATGGCTGCATCTGTAATCCGAACCCCATGATGTACTTCGTAGCGCTCTTTTAGTCCACGGAGAATCGAAATCGTGTCCTCTACCGACGGTTCATCAACGAACACTTTTTGGAAGCGCCGTTCCAATGCGGGGTCTTTTTCGATGTACTTCTGATACTCATCAAGCGTTGTCGCGCCGATACACCGAAGCTCACCTCGTGCCAAAGCAGGCTTGAGAATGTTCGCTGCATCCATACTACCTTGTGTTGCGCCAGCGCCGATGAGCGTATGAATTTCATCGATGAACAAGATGATTTCACCATTCGAATCGCTCACCTCTTTGACAACTGCCTTGAGACGTTCTTCAAATTGACCGCGGAAACTCGTGCCTGCTACCAATGCACCCATGTCGAGTGCGACGATGGTTTTGGTACGCAGAGGTTCTGGTACATCGCCACTAACAATTCGTTGGGCGATACCTTCAACGATTGCAGTTTTACCGACGCCAGGCTCACCAATGAGAACAGGATTGTTTTTAGTCCGCCGTGAAAGAACCTGAAGAACACGACGTATTTCATCTTCGCGACCAATGACCGGATCGATTTTCCCTTTACGTGCTTCATCGTTGAGATTTCGTCCGTATTTCTGCAGTGCTTGATACTGTTCCTCGGGATTTTGATCAGTGATGCGGGAATCTTTTCGGATATCCCGAATGATTTTCATGATCGCATCACGTGTGATGCTCTGATCGAGCAGGATTCGTTGTGCACTTGATTTTTCCGTCACGAGTGCCAGTAGAATATGCTCAACGCTAACGTACTCATCCCGCATCTGCTGGGCTTCACGGAACGCTTGCTGGAGCACGCTGCTAAGAGAACTCGACACGTACGTATCACCCCCGCTGACTTTCGGGAGGCGTTCAATTTCTTCCGTGGTTTTGGCTTTGATGTAGGCCACATTACCGCCAATTCGACCGATAATAGTTGCCGCTAATCCTTGAGTATCTTCCACCAGTGCCGCCAATACATGCACAGGCTCTAACGATTGATTGTTAGCAGCGAGTGCAATTTCCTGGGCACGCTGAAATGCCTCTTGCGATTTGAGAGTTAGTTTGTTGAAGTTCATTGCACTAATTATACAGATGTAGACGCACACACATTGCTACTGTACAGCTTAGACGAGTCATTCGAAAAAATAGCGCATTCGTGCTATGCTATCCCGGCGTTGTAGGGTAGGTATTACAAGCGTCGTTTAAGCAGCTCGATTGCTTTCTCATCTGTTAGTTGGTAATGAATCGGTGTAATTGCGATATAGCCACGATCAACAGCGACGTCATCCGAATTCGGATCGTCATCGAGATGATTGTAAGTACCAGCCAGCCAATAATACGGACGCCCCATCGGATCAAGCCGTTCGTGGTAGGTGTCGTTCCAATACCCTTGCCCCTGACGGGTGATACGGATGCCCTTGACTTGATCCTCAGGAAGAGCAGGAACATTCACATTGAGCAACGTAGAAGGTGGTAATTCAAGATTGTGATACTGTTCGACCAAGTACGCAGCGGTTCGCGCAGCAACAGAACAATCCACCTCTTCGTCGAACGAACCAAGTGAAATGGCTATAGCGGGAATTCCAAGAAGTATAGCTTCTGTTGCTGCCGAGACTGTACCAGAGTAGAGAACGTTGATGCCGGTATTGTATCCATGATTGATACCGGAGACGACGATATCCGGCTTTCGATCAAGCAAGCGGGCAACGGCAAGCTTAATACAATCAGCAGGTGTTCCACTGACAGCATAACCGAAAAATTGATTATCCCGCCAAAAGCGTGTTACTCGCAGTGGTTCACTTACGGTGAGTGCATGACCAACTGCACTCTGCTGGCGGTCCGGTGCAACGACTGTCACCGTACCCAGAGAGCGCAGCGCGGTAGCGAGTGCATAGATACCTGCAGATGTAATGCCATCATCGTTGGTTACCAGAATATTCATCATGCATCAGATAAAGTGTGTGATAGATGCTTTCGAATGACGTCAAGTGCGTTTTCACCAAAGCAATGGAGGATAACTCCACCGCGTACTTCATTGCGGAGCCAGGTGTACTGGCGTTTCGCATAATTCCTGGTTCGCTGCTCGGTATGCTCGATAGCCTCATCGAGACTCATACGGTTCTCCAGATGAGCGAGTGCTTCTGCATAACCAATCGTGCTGAAAATTGATAGCGTGGAATGATATCCTGCATCAAGAAGGGATAAAGTTTCCGTGAGCAGTCCAGCGTTCCACATTTGCCTGGTACGCAACCGAATACGGCTGTATAAGTCTTTCCGATCTGGTAGCAAAACGAATGAGACGATACTCATCGGTGGGGGCAATTGATGCATCGTTTGTCGTGCCGTACTGATTGGAATACCATGCGCGTAGAAAAACTCCAGGGCTCGAAGAATCCGACGCGGATTGCGATCGGAATAAAGCATGGCTGATTCCGGGTCAACACGCTGTAATTCAGCATAGAGTACATCGCGACCTTCTACGTGTAATCGCTCTTCGAGGGTTGCGCGTACACTTTCCGGTACTGCCGCCGGTTCCCGGACAAAGCCATTGATAATTGCACGAACGTAAAGCCCGCTTCCACCAACGATGAGAGGAATTTTGCCTTTTGAGGTGATCTCTTCAATCCATCCCCATGCCAGCTGAGCAAACGTACCTGCCGAAATACAATTGTCGGGTGTACAAATGTCGAGTCCATGGTAATGGTAATGTTGCCGTTCTGCAGGGGTCGGTTTTGCCGTCCCGATATCGAGACCAATGTACACCTGTCGTGAATCAGCGGAGATTATCTCGATAGGATATTCTTCCGCTAGTGCGTGTGCAAGGACTGTTTTACCCGACGCAGTTGGACCTTGGACAACAACAACTGTCGGTGGTGCCGTGGGGATATTACTACTGGCCAGCTGATGAATTTGCTGCTGACGTATCTGATCGAACAAAGGGGACGAATCGGAAGCGCTGTGCTGATGCATACACATCGTATTCGCTATCACTAACACGCGTAATTACATACATACTCTGATCGCTCTCACCAACGGGGACAACCATTTTACCGCGAATTGCAAGTTGGCGAGCCAGATTCATTGGTATTTCTTGGGCAGCAGCAGTGACGATAATTCGGTCATAAGGTGCAGCATCTGGATATCCATTCCACCCATCTCCAATGATCAGACTCGGAGAGTAACCAAGTTCTGTAAGTATCGTTTGTGCTTGCTTACTCAGCTCGGCAATCCGATCGATACTCCATACCTGAGCTCCAAGTGCACACAAAATAGCAGTCTGATAACCGCTACCGGTTCCGATTTCCAGCACACGATGACCGCGCCGAACATCGAGCTGTTGGGTCATATAGGCGACTGTATA
This sequence comes from Chlorobiota bacterium, assembly GCA_026416585.1. Taxonomy (GTDB): domain Bacteria; phylum Bacteroidota; class Ignavibacteria; order Kapaibacteriales; family NICIL-2; genus NICIL-2. Next base: position 31,582 of record JAOAEV010000109.1, read on the forward strand.
GGGCTGGGAAATTGTTTGTCCATGTCCGATCGGGAGAGAGGTATCCTCGTAACTGCGATGGTAGAGAGAAGGAGGGACAAAACACTCACGTGGTACGGCAGCAATTGCATCGAGCACTTTCTGTTCGATGCCACGTCGCTGCAGCGATGCAAGTAACTCTCGTTTCGACTCCTCAACGATAAAGCGGTGGTTCATACGGTCGAAGGTGCTGTATCGGTCCGTTCGAATGTCGGTTTGAGGTGTTCAAGCAATTCTGAGCGTAATTGCTCAGAGGGAATATTCAACATTAATTTCCCACGATCAGCAAGTGAGATGTCACCAGTTTCTTCGGAAACAATGAGTGTCAGAACGTCGGACTGCTCCGAAATTCCGAGTGCAGCACGATGGCGAGTACCGAGATTTTTCCCCCCGAACTTGCGTTGACTACTGAGCGGGAGAATACATCGTGCAGCAACGACGGTAGATCCTTCAATCACAACTGCACCGTCATGGAGCGGGGAGCGAGGATTAAAAATTGAAAGGAGAAGCTCCGACGAAACAACGGCCTTGAGTGGTATTCCTGTTTCGATCGTTACACGGATATTCTGCCCCCGCGAAAAAACGATCAACGCACCGATATGCTTTTCAGAAAGCTCCTTAACTGCTTCGACTACTTCTTCGATGGTCTGATCGAGTCCGCCTCGTGTGAAAAGTTGAAAAAGTCGCGTTTGTGTCATCTCGGTCAGTAAGCGCCGCAACTCAGGTTGGAACAACACAATAAACGCAATCAGCCATACGCTCATGATCGAGTTGATGATCCAACTGAGCGTTTTCATGTTAGCGCTACTGACGACAAACGAGATTGCGACCAAAAAAAGCAAGCCGAAGAGAATCTGGACTGCGACGGTTGCGCGCAGCGAACGATAAATCGCGTAAATAAGAATCGTCACAAAAAGGATATCGAGTACATCGGTCAGTGTGACGGTTAAAAAACCTATGCGGAAGAGTTCAATCATTGCTCATTGGGATCGTTTGCTTGCTTCTGCTGCGAGCGTTGATGCTCAGAACGTTCGTAGGCAGCGATGATGTCTTTGACAAGCTTATGGCGTACGACATCCGTTTTTTCGAAGTAGACAAACTCAATCCCGTCGATCCCACGCAAAATGTTACTCACGTCGAGCAAACCAGACTGTGCAGGCGATGTCAGATCAATTTGTGTAACATCTCCAGTGACAATCGCCTTGGAGCCCTGACCCAGTCTTGTTAGGAACATCTTCATTTGTCCGATCGTGGTATTCTGCGCTTCATCGAGTATGATGAACGCATTGTTGAGTGTCCGACCCCGCATGTATGCTAACGGGATGATCTCGATGATCTGCTTTTCGTTGAGCTGCTTCAGTTTGTCCGGACTGACCATATCGGAAACAGCATCGAGCAGAGGGCGGAGATAGGGGTGAACCTTTTCGAACAAATCACCTGGAAGATATCCAAGTGATTCACCAGCCTCGACAGCAGGGCGTGTCAATATAATCCGCTGCACGCGATTCGATCGAAGTGCAGCGAGTGCCATCGCAACGGCAAGATACGTTTTTCCGGTACCAGCAGGACCAATGGCAAACACAACATCACAATGAGAAACCTTTTCGACATACTCACGCTGGCGCTCCGTACGCGGTCTGACAGGATCTTTCCGGCCCCAAACGATAACATCGCTATTGGGCTTGCTATTGTTGCTGAATAGAGAAACTGCGTCAACCGACTCTGTGCCATTGATCAGTTCGATGATCTCTTCGACATCAGCAGTCGTTAGAGCACCTTTTCGTTTGAGGACGTAGAGCATTTCGCCGATGACGCATTCAAGGAGCCGTATTTCGTCCGGTGAGCCACGAAGCGACAGTGTATTGTTACGGAAAACAATTGTAGCGGGGAAGCGGCTTTCGAGCAGGTGTAGATGTACATCATTAGCACCAAGCAACGCTGCCGGATCAGCTTCTCCGATTTTGATACGGCGCTCTATCTCCATCGAGATATACATTGGTGGTACAAATCATTGCTTCTACAATATACAACGAATAGCACTGCTTTGAAATGTATTTCTAACAAGAGCGAGGGGCACACCACCTCTGCGTGTGCCCCTCGTCACTTACTGTCTCGATGGCCGAGCCTCTATTTAGGTTCACCGCGTTCAGAGGATTCTGGTGATGGCGATGTTGCTGTTTGTTGTTGCTCTTGAGCTGCCATTGCTTGACGTTTTTTGCGCCAATAGCGCCGTTCAGCTCGTTTTTCTTCTGGCGTTAAGGGACCTGGCGGAGGAATGCTCAATTCCCAGCCCGGTTGAATGATGTCGGGATTACGAATCAGGTCGGTATTAGCTTGCCAAATTTTTGGCCAGTGGTAGGGATCGCCATAGACGTCTTGCTGTCCGGCAATATTCCACAGACAATCTTTCGATTCACGCCACGGACGAACCGCGTACTTTCCTCGCCATGCTGGCTTCCGTTCGAGCAGGGACTGAATGTCACGCCGTGCTGCAATCATGCGATCGAAGAATTCCTGCATCACAGCAATTTTTTCATTGCGGAGCCGATTCCATTCAGCAGCAAGTGCATATATTTCGCCACGTCGTGGCTCAAAGTCATTATCACTCAAGCCGCGCAGCTCTCGAATACGCCCCTCAAGGCGCCCCAGTCGCTCGCGGAACTGGTTGATCTGCGCCTCAGTGGCACCAATAAGCCGATTATTCTCATCCTGGCAACGCTTGAGGTCAGCCACAGCGGTATTGAGCCGCTCTTCGAGAAGCTTGATTTCTCCTTGCGCTTTTTGCTCATCGTCTTCGAGCTTGCGAATGCGCATACGCCAATCGTCAAGCCGCAAGATTGCCTGGTCGTAGGTCAGCAAACTATCTGGCGTGCTTTCTGGAGCGCGGACAACCTGAGACGAACCACAACTGATCAACCCAATCGCTGCAGCTACTGAGACTATTCCTGCAATAACACATCGTTTCATTGCACACTCCGTGGATGATATTACTTACGACCTTTCTTTTGGGTAGTAGGGGGTGCGGGCGGTGCTTCTGGCAATGGTTCTCCCAAATTGCCTGGATGCCCATTAATGCGTGATTGAAGTAGTGCTTGAGTTTCTTTACACCGCTTCAGCTCACTATCACGGGATGACAGTTCGCGTTCAAGTCTTTGCTTCCGGGACTGCGCATCACTGATGGACTGTGCCAACTGCACTTCACGTGCACGGAGCTGTTTGAGTTCTGCAAGCTGGTCAGGTTGTATCATCTTCGTGCAACCTGAAACCATACCACCAAGCAGCACAATGACTCCCGTGCTGAGCCAGTGCCACCGCAAGAAATGCTTCATAGGGATGCCCCACTGATATAGTTGGACAATTGCCGCTGCAAATATACGTGCCATGTATTCTTGAAGTATTTCAAAAGCATTAGGGATTACCGTGACACGAAATTCTTCGAATCAATTTCTTTGCAAGTCGAGCACCTGTCGATAGAGGCGATATGCAGCACCAAACCGAAGTCCGCGTGTACTGACGATGACCACGTCGTGGTTGAGTACATCGAGAAAAACAGCCAAGATCAAGCAGCCTGCAGGAAGAATATTCGCCCGCTGCGGATGTACTGCCGGTATGGAGCGCAACTGGTCAACTGAACAGCGAGTAAGCTCTTCACATAGCTCCTCAATTACAGACTTCCTAATCTTGTAGCCTTCAATTGCAGACGGGTCGAAGCGATCAAGTCCTGCAGCAATGCATGCCAGAGTAGTCGGTGTTCCTGCCACCCCGAACAGCTGGCCAACATCTAGTGCTGGTAACGACTCAGTAATCTGTTCACGAACGAACTGGCTGGCAAGCTTCAGATTTGCCGCGGGTATTGGATATGTATTCCAGAATCGCTCCGCGATGCGTAGAGCGCCTATCTCGAGACTCACACGAAATTCAACTCGATCCCCGTTCCCGACAACCAATTCAGTACTACCACCCCCGATATCGAGTACAGCCGCACGATGACCAAACGGGACAGTACCATTGTATATCAGCTCCGCTTCAAGATCACCGGAAATTATCTCGATTGGTGCACCCCATATCTCGGCAAGCTTTTCTGCAACCACGGAAGCATTAGAGGCTCTACGGAGTGCACTAGTCCCAACAGCACCTCGCTGCTGAACACAAAACATTTCCGCCATCATACGATACTCGCTGACAATCTGAGACGCCCTCTCAAGGGCAGCGTCCGATATTATACCTGTTTGGTCCAATCCCTCACCTAATCGAGCGATACGGTGCTCATCGGCAACCATACGCAACTCGGCATTGGTAATATCTGCCACAAGCATCAGAAGCGTATTCGTTCCAATGTCAAGCATTGCAACTCTCATCGGCGTACCATCGTCAGTGCGGCCCATTCATCAGAGATTTTTTGGCTGTGCTGGTCAAATCCAACAGACTGATACGCAGCGACAACTTCATCACATTGCTGCGTAAGGATCCCGCTGAGCACAAGCCATCCTCCCGTGGATAGTGCGTTAGCAAATTGCTGCGCCAGGCGAACAAGTAGAGGAGAGGTCAAATTTGCTACTATACCATCACAGGTTGGGTAGCAGTAGAGGAGTGCATCATGGGTGCTAATCTCGACGATGTGTTCGCATTTGTTTCGTTGGATGTTTTCACACGCATTTTCAACGGCATCAAGATCGTTTTCAATGCCAATTACATGCCCAGCTCCGAGCTTTGCTGCGACAATAGCCAACAACCCGCTTCCGGTACCGACATCAATCCATTTCGATCCAGGTTCGACGGTTTCGAGTAAACACTCAGCACAAAGGCGCGTCGTTGCGTGATGACCAGTACCGAATGCCATCTTGGGCTCGATAATAATAATGTTTGCTTTTTCGAAGTGCGTGGCATGATCCCAGCTATCTGGTTTGTCGAATGGTACGATCAGAAATTTTTTATCGATGGCGATTGGCTCCAGTGAGCGACGCCACTGATCGAGCCAGTCTGCATCTTGGGTCACCTGGAAAGATTCCACTTCGACTGGCAGACCAACCGAGCCGAGCCGTTCGTGAAACCAGTCTGGGATGGGTATGTGATTGGCATCATTGCGCAACCATATCACGATAGAATTTCCGTACTGCTCCGCGCCAAGGAACCAACTTTCTTGGAGAAACGCAATAATGGTATCGTGATATTCTTCGGCTGCTCGAAGCTCAACGCGTATGAATTGTTTCATCAGAGAGGAACTGGATTGTCCGAATAAAGCAACGCCAGAACGACACGAGCAACACTACTCATTGTCTCCCCTGAAATGTTGTCGAGGTCGTCATTAGTCGTGTGCCAATAGCGTCTTCGCTCAACAGAAGAGCGGTTTCCCACCAATTCCTGATCGATAATATTTATCGACGGGATCCCAACAGAAATCAGTGGAAGGTGATCATCAACGATGCTGCCTGCTATACGATCCGTAAAATGTCCGTTGCCATACAATGCACCAAGCTTCCACAGGCGTTCGACCAATGCGGCAGCAGAAGTATGAGAATTTTCCTCGATAGGGAAAACTGCATGATGGTCCCCGACCAAGTCGAAGAGGATCGCGTACCGTGGTCGGATAGGGAACGGGAAGTTTTGTGCAAAGTGTTTTGATCCTAAGCAAAACATCGTCTCATCCGACGATGCTCCCATGTCTTCAGCATCAAAAAGAGCAATATCCACACCGACCCCGTGAGGCGGGGTAAGGCTAAGCAGTCTTGCCAGCTCCAAAACAACTGCCACGCCACTGCCACCATCATTTGCACCAGGTACTGGACGATTCCGATTCGAAGGCAAAGGATCTTCGTCGGCGTACGGACGTGAATCCCAGTGCGCACAAATGAGTACACGATCAGCTCGCGATGGATACAAACGTGCCAGGATGTTCACGCAAGGATATTGTTTCCCGTACACTGACGCTATGAAATGCTGCTCATAAACAGTGTCTGCATAGCGAGCAAGTTGTGCAGTCAACCACAGCAGGCAGCGACGATGGGATTCAGTACCTGGGATGCGAGGTCCAAAGGCAAGCTGGCGTCGAACATACTCGATAAGACTGTCAGCATTGGGTTGTGGAAAGGCAACTGACTGTTCAGGTATGTGCTGTGTTTTGCTTCCGGCAGAACGACCGTTATGCGAACAATTACCGCTGCATCCAGTGTTATATGCTGCCAGCGCGATTGCCGCGATCCATAGTCCAATCCGGATCAGAACTTTGTATTGAGTTAGCATAACGAAACAAAACTACGGTGAGTCGAGCACGAAATTTGCCAAGCCATCGTCATACCAATTGGTATAACGAACAATCATCAGGAGAAAAGCATGGAGCAACAAGACGGGCGCTATTTGCGCGGCTTTCTTGCTGGCGCATTGGTTGGTGGCATGGCCGGTGCGATCACAGCGCTTCTTTTGGCACCAAAAAGCGGGCGGGAATTGCGACGAGATATCGCTGAGCGTACCAGTGAGCTCTACGACAAGGCATACGAAACTCTCAATCCTAAAGCCATTGGGGAAGAAGTTCCACCTGTTACGATCAACAGCGGCAAAATGCGTGCTCAGCAAATCGTACAAGCTGCCCGAGAGCAGGCTGAAGAATTGCTTTCGAGTGCCGAAAAGATTCTTCGCGACGCTCGCACAAAAGCTGAACATGCTAAAGAGCAAATACAAGAGAACATCGAGCGTGTCCGCGAAGCCGCAAAAGCAAGTGTCGATGCATTCAAAAGTGAATTATCAAGCGGAGAATAAATGACAGAAACCTTCTTCTACGTAGCAACTGCTGTAGTCGTTACAGCAGCGGTGGGCGTTGTGATTTTGGTAGTCCGGTTATTATCGAAACTGACTCGCGTTGTCGATCAAACACGTTCAACATTAGAGCGGGCAGAAAAGTTATTGGGACATCTTTCAGATGCTCTCCCCGCGACGCTAGAAAGTATCGAAAAGCTTGCCGGAAGAACCACACACACATTGGACAATGCAGACCGTCAATTGAATGTTTTGGGTGAAGCCCTAGAGCAGTTCCAGCAGATATCACGGCGAATTAACTCATTCGAGCAGCGATTGCAAGAAAAAGTCGAAGGACCGTTGATGGATGCAGCAAAAGTTGTCGCTGGCGTAACAAAAGCGATCAAAGTGTTTGCCGACGCATTCAACCGACGATGAATGTCAGCATCAGGGTATAGTCGGGCTCGATGCTGGTTCTGCGAGGGAGAATTTCCACTTGGCAAACGCGTATAATCCAAAAAGCAGGGCACCATACAGGCCATCCCCTAAAAGCGCATTGCGAACTAATGAAAAGGGCTCTAGTCCATTGACATGGTAAAAGGGAACGGCCATCGCATAACACATCATTAGTCCATCGAGGGTGCGCGGGTACATCGAACTAAGCAGCCATACAAAAAAGTTGGTAACGACAAAAAACACCGTCGAACCAAGGAGCAAACTGCCAATAATCCGTACCACAGAACGCCTGTGTTTGGCGATATACCGACTTATCCCCACAATAAAAACAAATGTACCATATACAACTGGCAGCATGCCATGAAAGAGATAGCCCGCTTCATTGTTGATAAGAGCAAGTGCGATATCACTGGTAAGCATGGTTGAGAGAACCAATGCGATGGATAGCGGCAGCGACGAATACGTCCATCCGGCAAATACAGCCATTGCAGTTATTGGAGCAAAATTTGGTGGATGTGGCAAGACTCTGCTCATTGCTGCCACGAAAAGAAGTATTCCAGGTATGGCACGCTTTAGAGATTCTGTCATTTCACGGCTTAGGGAAATAAATACAATTGCAAAAATAGGAAGGCTGTTAGATGTATGAATTTTACATAATCAACCTTGTATTTCAATACAGACCTATGCGGACCTATAGTGACAAATCAATCGCGATGGTTGTACCAACTGACGGAATTGAACGGAGAATGATTAGTTTCCCGCGATGGTATTCCTCAATGATACGCTTTGAGAGACTCAAGCCGAGACCCCAGCCACGTTCTTTAGTCGTGTAACCTGCGATGTGTGCATACCGACGTTGTTCTGGGGTCATGCCACGCCCATTATCGCTGATTGCAACTCGGAGAATCTGCTCCGAGCGACGAGCTTTTTTAGTGAGCTTTTGTATGGAAACTACAATACGACCTTCACGTTGCTCGATGGCTTCAATTGCATTCTTAATGAGATTCTCGATGACCCAGCTAAGCAATTCAGCATTGATCGCTACAGAACAAGATTGGACGGCATAATCTCGTTCGATAACAATTGTTTTTGTGTGTTTTGGTAGACGTGTTTCCATATATCGCACCGAACGCTCAACGACCTCGACAACATCATGCGCACTCAATATTGGTTGTGAACCGATAAGCGAGAAACGCCGCGAAATTTCACTGAGGCGCTGAATGTCCGCCTGGAGTTCCGATAATGCCTGCAATACTGCTGCGTCGCCCACACTAACATTACCATTAGAGAGGGAATCCTGAAGAATTTCCAACCATCCGAGCATACTAGAAATCGGAGTTCCTAATTGATGAGCAGTCTCTTTTGCCATACCAACCCAGATAAGCGATTCGTCACGGCGGCGCTGCATACTGAGTGCGCCATATCCTGCAGCAATAAACAATGAGACAATCGCAATTTCTGCGTATGGCAATACACGAAGTCGTTTGACAACCCACGAATTGGTGTAATAGATGTAGTTAATGACGCGACCAGAAGTATCCCGAATTTCAATCGGTGGATATTCTTGAGCCATACGAGCGACAAGTTGCTGAACATATCGCCTGTGTTCTTCCTTGCTCGGCACGTCCCGGAAATCAAGATTCAACGTAAACTGTTCAAGAGGCTCGAGCGGTATCCCCATTGAATCTGTAATGATGCATGGAAAGTCGATCGTCGGTGTAACACGATCGAGCAAAAACAATCCTTCAATAGAGTTTGAGGTCGCAAAGCTTTCCAATATTTGTGCATAGAACCGCACCAACCGCTGCTCGCGCGCAATGAGTGTAGTGACCAGCCGTTGCGTATAAATCAGTACTCCCCCACTGATTAAGACTGCCACGATTGTAAACCCCAGAGTCATGAATCGTCGCCGGAGCAGTTGCCGCTCTGACCACGTCGCTGAGCGCTTGTGCGCTGCTACTTGTTTGTCTTGAGCTTTGGTTACTCGTTTCATCCATTTCAACATACGCTTCGCAGATCGAGCACCACAATGGGCGCATCACGGTTCTGATTCTACGACCAAGAATCTTGGTGCATCAAAAGATTTGATCTGCCACCGACCATGGTGAAGGTGGATTGGTATCGTGCAGAGTTGTCCTGCATGCTCGATGACAACATGTACTTCCCCGTCATGGACAAATTGGAAATCTTCCATGTATATCGCCTCGCTTGCGGCTAACTGAGCAAAATCCGCAGCAAGTCGTAGCCCACGGATCACGAAACGATGTATTGTTCCCGATTGACGATGCTCGACTTCAAGCCGATACGGCAATCCCGCAAAGCTTTGCAGCGTCTGAATATGAACACGAAAAAGATACCGTTCACGCTGCGCAGGAGAATACTTGAGGAGCCTTAGTACGACGCGATATTGTGAACTATCGGACATCAGCTCGATAGTAAATGTTCAACATGCACACAAATCGTTTGTGGGTCTTGCGGTAGCACAAATTGTTCACCACGAGCCATGTCTTTGACGGTCGCACAACCATCTGGAATACCAAGAAGTAGCGCGATTCTGTACCCCATCCGATCGGCGGTGCGAAGCTGTGCTTTGAGCGAACGATAGTTCAAATCCGCGGTTACAGCGATCCGATGCTTACGTAACATCATCGCCAATGCGTGAACGTGTTCGCGCTGGTCAATCGTTGCTGCGATGTATACGATTGCCTTCCAGCGATCCTGCTGTACCAAGCTGTTTTCAATTAACAGAAGACGTTCAACACCAATGCCAAACCCAACACCCGGTAAGCGATCACCGCCCAACCGTGCTATCAGGTTATCGTAGCGCCCGCCACCACCAACTGCATCCTGCGCTCCAAGGAGTGTTGACCGCAACTCGAACACCGTGTGGGTGTAGTAATCAAGTCCACGAACTAACGTAGTATCCTCAACGAACGGAATGGAAAGGCGATGGAGTAAATCTTTGACTGTCTCGTATCTTGATATACTTTCATGACTGAGTTGGTCGAGTAGTCGGGGTGCATCTGCGATGATACGGCGATCTCTATCGTCTTTTGAATCAAGAATACGCAAGGGGTTGGTGCGCAACCGTTGCTGCGATATTTCACTCAAATCGTAGTGGTAACGTTCGAGGTATTCTACGAGGCGCTCGCGATAACGTTTTTGTTCTTCTTCTGTGCCGAGTGTATTCAGAACAACTGTCACATAATCACCATTGCAGAGGGATGAGACGATATCCCACGCCAGAGCAATAATTTCTACATCGGCATCCTGGCTATCGTAGCCGAGACATTCAGCACCAATCTGATGAAACTGCCGCTGCCGTCCTTTCTGGGGACGTTCATAACGGAAACACGGTCCGTAATACCACAAACGTAGATTCGCAAAATGTTTATGAAGGGCATGCTCCACAATTGCACGAGCAACAGACGCTGTCAGTTCTGGTCGGAGCGCGAGCAATTCTCCCGATCGATCTGGGAACACATACATTTCTTTGCCTACTGCATCAGTATCGCTACCGACCCCATGGTAAAAGAGTTCCGCATACTCAACAATAGGTGTGCGTATCTCTTTGTAATCATATAGCCGCATGCACTCAGTGATGCTTGCCTCAATGCGGTGCCATCGAGGAATATCATCAGGGAGAATATCATGCATCCCGCGGACAGACTGCATTGATCAAGCTCCGGTCGTTGCCGTAGATAATTGATGCAACGCACGATATGCTTCCTCGGCAGTCTCTGCATCAAGGACTGCATGCCGGAATTGCTCGACACTACTATCAGTACAAATCATACGCGATATTTTCCCAAGTAGTTGGAGGTGTGTCCGCACATCCGCTGGGGGACCTAACAATAAAATGGCAATATCGACCGGATTGCTATCAAGAGCATCGTATTCGACTGCTTCAGCACAGGTAACCAACGATGCTGTTGTTAGGGGGACCGCATTTGTTTTTGCGTGCGGTAAGGCGATACCGTGACCAATACCAGTGGAGAGTTTTTCTTCTCTTTCGAATATCGCATTCCGCGCTGCTTCACGATCGAGCACCAGGTGCTGCTCGACTAGAATATCCAGCAGTGCATCGAGAAGCTCAACCTTATTGGAAACACTGATACGAATGCGGATTCTTTCTGGCGCAAGTACATCGGTTAACGTCATCGGTCGCCTTGAGTAAGGTATTACGCGACAATATCGCAAAATTAGACACGGGTGCTCTACTCACGCCATTTCTCTACTTGCTGAACAATCTGAGAAGCCAGATCTATAGCTTCTATTTCAGTATCAGCTTCTGCGACAATAAGAAACTCGCTTCGCTCCGACGATGGCATTACAAGAGCGGAGCGGCCATCATTGTAATGGATCTTCACCCCATCAATCAACTCTCGTCGATACGAAGCACTCCATTCCATGACTTGACGCATTACAGCTCCCTTTCGGTGCCACGGGCAAAGAACGGCACGCCGCACTTGATAACGCTTCGGTAATGTTTCATCAAGTTCGGACAGCACGAGCCCGGTGCGCGCAATCATTTCTAATAGCTTCCCGATCGTGTAGAGACCATCAGTCGCTGTACTAAACTCTGGGAAAATAAACCCGCCACGGGTTCCGCCAACGAAATGGACTTGTTCGTTTCGCGTAGCTTCCATCATTGCCGAATGTGAATTTTTGGTACGGATAACCGTGACGCCGTAGTCAGCTGCAATAAGGTCCACTTCGCGAGTCGCTTCAACCGGCACAGCAATAGCATATGGCTGATGTGAGCGATTACTCTCAAGAAAAAGCTTTGTGACGATTGTAAGCAACCGCATCGAAGAGAACCAATACCCACGGTCATCCACAAGTGCAATTCGCTCAACCCCAGGGTCTATCTTGAAACCAATTTCATAGCCAAGCGAGCGCATGATGTTGGAAATTTCTCGGCGATTGTCTTCATCGGCAGCCGTCGTCGAAGCACGATACGGCTCGATGTAGCTATTAACGGCAAGCGCTGAACAGTCCAGCTGGCCCAGAATACCCGGAAATATGCTCACGGCCATTCCAAAGCTATAGTCGATCAAGACACGAAACCGGCGCTGCCGTATCAGTTCCACATCTAACGCAGAAAGGTACTGTGCAATGTATGACTGATTTTGTCTTTCTGGGTATCGCAGGTGGCCAACGCGCTCGAAAGGTACTCTCCGGATATCCTCACCAAAGAAGAAACGCTCGATTTTTTTTGTCATATCGGTTGAGATGTCCCGCCCATCGGGACCAAAAAGCACAATATCTGTCTGGGTTGGATTCCGAAACGATCGTCGAACGTGGAAACCAATAGCCGCCCCCCTGTTTCTCGTTGCTATTCGTGCTTGGGGGATCGGCGTGGTTTGCAAATCATCAACACTGATACCAGCCGACAGCAGACCAGCAACCAGTGCATGCTTGATAAGCCGGGATGTCGGGTCTGGGTCGCGTGAGGAAATAATGGTATTACCGATTGGAAGTGCAGTACCGATCGCCGTTCCAAGCCGCGCTGCAAATTCCGCATTCATTTCTACGTTCGAAGCCCCACTGATCCGGGCATGAGTGAAAAGCTCGCGTGCCCATTTTTCCTCTTGAATCATCGAGCGAGCAACGATTGCAAGCGGCTCGACAATTTTTCGCGGCCACAGCTTGATGTTCGGCTCAAGAGTGGCACCATCACCTATCACACACTCCTCAGCAATAAACACATTCTCCATGACCGTCACCCCTGAACCAACATTGACACCTTGGGCAAGCACATCAGTATCCAGAAACGAATGCATCCCGACAGTGACCTTATCCCATAGCACAGAACGATTGATCTGAGCAGCCGGCTCAATGATGCAGTCTTTGCCAATGACCGAGTTTTCGATAATTGTGCCATCCCCGATCGTCGTACCATCGCCAATGACAACAGCCCCGCGAAAACGGACATTGTCTCCGATCTGGCAGCCCTCACCAATCCACACACTACCATGTTTTGTGCCACCAATGGAGACCGCAACTTTACCTTCCAAGACATCGAAGTGCGCCTGTTGGTATTCGTTCAGATTGCCAACATCACGCCAGTATCCGCTTGCGATGTATCCGTAGAGACGATCACCGCGCTGAAGCATGAGTGGAAAGAGATCCTTGCTGAAGTCAAACTCCCGCGATGCAGGAATAAGATCAAGCACGTGTGGCTCGATGATATAAATGCCTGTATTGATTGTATCACTGAAGACTTCGCCCCAGCTCGGCTTTTCCAGGAATCGTTCGACACGACCATCATCGGCAGTGATAACGATGCCATACTGCAAAGGATTATTCGCTCTAGTCAAAACAATCGTTGTATCAGCATTGCGCTGGCAATGGAATTCGATAGCCTGAGTCAGATTGAAGTCCGTCAAGACATCACCGCTGATAATCAAAAACCGCCCGTTCTGCAAGAACGATTCAGCATTCTTGATACTCCCTGCTGTTCCATAGTCTGCCGCCGCGAGAACATACTCCATCGTCACGCCATGGATAGCTCCATCGCCGAAATACGATGTGATTGCATCTGGGTTATAGTACAGCACCGCGAGCACTCGTCTCATGTTGTGTTTCGCCAGAAGACGCACAATGTGCTCCATCATCGGTGTGTTCGCGATCGGCACCATCGGTTTTGGTAACTCCATTGTCAGTGGTCGGAGTCGTGTCCCGAAGCCACCAGCCATTACGACTGCGGTATGTACAGTCATTATCCGCACCACAGGAAAAATGACGGTGATGCAATATACAGTGCAACTGACACCCAGCTGTGCAATCGAACTCTACCCCCAGTTCGACCGCTTGATTATAGATCGAGGCCTATCGAAAACAGCCACCATGGTACAGACCAATTCTGCCCATCATATCGCCAGGCAATGTCTATTTTGAGAGGAAATCCGGCAAGGACGGTCCGCAAACCAATACCACAGCTCATCATGATCGTCCCCGACGGATAGACTGTGTACGTTTCGCCGCCAGAGTAAATCGTCTGCGGCGGTCGCAATGCAATGACCTCGTTCCCACTCCATGCGGTCCCAATGTCGAAGAATAAACACCCTAAAAGCCCACCAATCGAGATCGGTACAGGACCGCCTGCAAGTGCATAAAAGATTGGGAACCGCCATTCCGCGTTGAGCAACAGATAGCGTGTACCACTTTCTTGACCAAGCGCAAATCCGCGTAGCGGCATTGCAAGTTGCAGAAACGCTAAATCCTCTGGTTCAAAAAATAGTGTCGCATCGTCAGCAATCGCGCGGTTGAACCAATTATCTCCTGCTCCACCAAGATGAAACCGACGTGGTGCTCCGCCCGTGCTCACTCCACCGGCAAATCGTATCATTGCACCGTAGAGGTAGCGATACACAGGGATATACCATCGCACATCAGCGGTGAACAGTGTAAATGGTTTCGTCAGCGGAGAGAAATCAGCGCCAATATTGGCTCGAATTCCACGATATGGCGCCAGAATTCCAAAGTCTGTATCATCGTAAATGTAACGAATGCTCGGCACAAGATAATTGGCACTATATCCCGGGTCAGTTGGTACCTGTAAATTTTCACGTTCAATCCCAACCCATCGTAAACCGAGTTCGACTCGCTGGAATGTCGTCCACGCATAGACAGCGTCCAATCCTGCACCATAGGTGCGAAGTAAGTTATAGGAATATCCTCCCCAACTATCAGGTAATACCCAGATGGTCGAGAATTGATTGGCAGTCCCAAGGTAATCAATAATGCCCGGCAGATACGCGTATTGGAAGTAGAAAAATGTATTTCGTAGATCCTGCCAAAGTGCCACTTGTCCGAAGATCTGGTGATCACCCATGATGTCACTGAACAGCATTTGAATGACTCCCTGTAACGATCCCCAGAGCGTATTGTATCCGCCTGTGCTCAAGAGCAGATCGTTTGATATGGAAACTTTATATGGGCGGGGAGTCAAGTCGTATCCCGGCCGGACATCGGATGAAGCGCTCAGCCGCTGTTGTCCCCGCTCTTCCTCGCTGGCTGGTCTGACAATGGGTTTGGGAAACTCGATCTCGAACGCTCCATACCCAACGAACGTCGCACGAGATGCGGCACGGAGCGAATCAGCCGCACCAACAATCCGGCGAAGCTTTGCTTGTTGCTCAATCTGAGCGAGCTTGAATTTTGTCAGTGGTAGAGAATCTAAGCGCGACAGCTCAAAAGGATTTCGTATCATGAACAAGTCGTATCCGACTCGGTTCTGTGCAGCAAAAATCAATTTTGAATCATCGCGCGCTAAGCTCAACTGCATCAAACCAGACATGGTGTTGGTTAGCGGATAGGAACGACGCGATTCGAGGTCAAGCAGATAAAGATTGCCAATTCCATTGGCATCGGAAACATATAGCAGCCGTTGCCCGTCATGGCTAATCGCCAGTGATGATTTTTTCCCATTGGGTTCATCAGTAATTCGTTCGATAATACCATTCGTAATCGCAATCCGATAGATGTCGCTGCTTCCAAGAGGATATGACCACATTGTAAAACCTGACCGTGCAGTGTACTGCCCATCAAGGTGTTCGCCTCGTTCCGAGACGAAGTAGATGTAGGCACCATCCGGACTCCACGTCGGATTGGTTTCGTTGAAAAGATCGTCAGTGAGTTGCACGAAAGTCTTACGCTCAACATCAAACAGATACAAATCCGGTTGTTCAGCTCTGACTCCTTCGATGGCGATATAACGACCGTCGGGAGACCACGCTGCACTCGCCATTGCCGGTAAGCCAGCGGTGAATTTTTCATAGTCACCACTTCGTGCATCCACAATGTAGAGCGCATCTTCTCCTCCAGATTTTGCGGTAATTGATAGCTTCGTACCGCTTGGATTCCATGAGATGCCCGGAGTGAGAATGTTCAGCTCTTCAAAATCCAACGACCTCCCCGAACCAATCAGTTTGGTCATTTTCTTTGTGGATAATTCCATAACATAGATGCCAAAGTCGCCATCCCGATCAGAAAGGAATGCCACTCGCTGCCCGTCTGGGCTGATTGCAGGCGAAGAGTAGTAGTAATTGTCGTCTTTGGTATGATCGGTCAGTCTCTGTGCAAATTCATCGAGGCGAACGAATCGGTCCAAATCGGGCCAGTACATCTTCTTCATTGCATTGACCCATTCGTCAGAAAAGTCCTGGAGTGTTTTGCCAAACGTCGCCTCGAATGCTGCGGATGGCGTGGGGCTGTTGCGAAGTTTATGGATAAGCTCAGCAACTTTGTTACGGCCATATTGGCGCTCGATGTATGCGTAGAACGCTTGCCCGCCCCGGTATGCCAAGTATCCGTTGAGCTGATCAAGCGGACGTAACTCCTGGCTGAGCGCCAGATCACGCATAAACATGTCAGTTTGCGTATCGAGCCCGTCGAGGCTCTCGAATTCTGCCAGACCTTCGTTCATCCATAGTGGAATGCTCACCTGTGACATCAATGCATATTGAATTGTGCCCCCATAAAACATTTCATTGAGGTACGCATGCACGAGTTCGTGATGGATAACATGGCGAAATTTGTCCCAATCACCCTCGTAGGGCAACACCATTCTGTTTTTGAACAACTCCGTAACACCACCGACACCCTCAGGTAACAATTGCCCAATAACATTCGTCTGCTGAAACTGGTTGTGCGATCCGTAAATAATGATGCGAAGGCGCTTTGTGGGACGATAACCGAAATGTTGAATGAGTGAGGCTAATGCATCTTCAGCTTTGTACGCACAGAACGTCGCCAAGTAACTCAGCGAATCGTGGAAATACACGTCAAAATGTGGCGACGTAATGTACCTCCACTCGAACGATTGGTATTGAACCTTGTTCTTGCCAAATTGAACTGTGCTTAACTGCGCTGATGCTGTGACGGATATGAAAATTATCACAGCCATCCACTGCACTCGTAAAGCCATGGCGGTCATGGTTGGGGAAACATCACACCAGAGCCTGGTAACGAGTGCGCCAGCAATCTATTGAAAAATCAAAAGCTATAGTTGGTTCGAGCCTCGATAGTTTCGCAACGTTGAACAGTTCTCATCATTCCGTGCTATGCCGGTTTTCCAGTCTGCCAGCCATTATTGCGTTATCGAGTGCACAGGAAATGACAGCGTGGATTTTTTACAGCGGATGACAACAGGGAACATCACATCGCTTAAAAGCGGCGAATATCTCCGCACTGCACTTGTAACCGAGAAAGGACGACTCGTAGACGTGCTCACTGTGCTTCGGAATGATACGCGCAACTGGTTATTACTTTGCACAGCGAGCCAGGCGGAAGCTATCTATCGCTGGTTTCGCAAGTACATTATCATGGATGATGTACAGCTACGTTTTGCCCAGGAGTACCACTCGGTTGAGTTGTGGTTTATTGGAGACAGCGTCTTGAACGGACACCGCTTCCTTCCCTCTTCCAATCACGTTCTGGAATTCGAGCTCGCTACGTATAAAAGCATTGCGGCCATTGTGAGTCAGTCACCTGATCATTGGGATGTCCCCTGCATTGTGGTTACTGTTCTCAGCAATCTAACAAAGGAGAAGCATGACGATTTCACGCGTGCCATCGCGGCACCGTCGCTTGACGATGAGCAACGACACTGCCTCCGAGTTCATGCTGGAATTGGCTGTGCGCCAAACGAATACAACGACCGCTACACACCAAATGACGCTGGACTGAACGCTTATCTCCACCTTGGGAAAGGATGTTTCATCGGACAGGAAGTGATTGAACGACTCACGGTACAGCAGAAGTCACGGTGGAAGTTGTATTCGATCTCAACCGATCAGGCAGGGTATGATGAACTGCGGAGTACACCAGAGTTGTTTACAAACAGTGATCGTGATCCTGTTGGGCACGTTACATCAGTTGCTCCACCCTGCACAATGTTCGTACCCTCATGGCTTGATTACAGGGGACTTGCATACGTTGCCTCGTCGATAGGTACCCCCGAACAGTTGCACACGCAAAATGGAGTACCAGTGTATCTTCGTTGTGCAATACGATACGAACAGTGAGCAGTAAAAGCTATGCATCATACAGAAGACATGCCAGAACTCCATCGTGCTTCCAAAGCATACGACAATAAGGAGTTCATGCATTCACCAGCAGCACGGTCACTGCGAATCCTTGCTGAGTATTTGCAGCCAGCCACTCAGTTCCGTCTTGAGCGGATTTACAACACTATCATCTTTTTTGGGTCGGCACGAGTGCGATCTCCTCAGCAATTGCAGTACGAAATCGAAGCATTACAGCTTCACATCGAGCGATCAACAGGTGCCGAACAAGAACGGACAATCGCCAAGCTCGAACAACTGCGACGACAAGCTGAGTTGTGTCAGTACTACGAGGATGCCGTAGGACTTGCACGGTTGCTTACATCGTGGTCATTGACACTGCCCCAGGAGAAGCGTTTCTATATCTGCACTGGTGGCGGCCCCGGCATCATGGAAGCTGGGAACAAAGGAGCGTACCTAGCCGGTGGAAAATCTATCGGTCTCAATATCAGCATTCCATTTGAGCAAATTCCCAACCCTTATATCACCCCAGAACTCAATTTTGAGTTTCACTACTTTTTCATGCGAAAGTTCTGGTTTGCCTACCTTGCAAAAGCAATGGTAATTTTCCCCGGAGGCTTGGGCACACTCGACGAATTGATGGAAATTCTCACACTGGTTCAAACCGGAAAGATTCGCAAACAAATGCCGATATGCATCTATGGCGAGGCATATTGGCGCAAGGTCATCAATTTTGATTACATGGTTGATTCCGGTGTTATCGGTCCTGAGGATTTATCCTTGTTCCGATACGTCAACTCGCCAGAGGAAGCCTTTGAGTACTTGCGAACCGCATTAACCGAGATTCATCAGCTACCATCTACCGTCTCGTGATAAATTCTGAGCAACACATGCACGATTGTAGCGAGCTACAAGCACTTGCTGATTTACTCGACGACACTGACCCTGTTGTCACAACAGCAGTGCAACGACGCTTGATTGCCTATCAATTCGCTGCAGTTCCGATGTTGCGTCGGATCCTACACGAAAGTACACCTGATAGCACTACACACGCAAACGCCCTGGCATGCTTACGGGGAATTCAAACCGAAGCGCTAAGTCAGTTGGTGGGAGATGTCATGATGGCTATTGCGGAGAATACTGGAGTGAATTTAGAGCGTGCAGTGCTCAATTTATCTGCATTTGCATTTCCCGAAACAAATCCGGAGCCCTGCAGTCGCTGCCTCGACGAACTAGCGCTGGCGGTTGCACGTCGGGCTCGCAATCAGAGCGCTATTCAACAATTACTTGCACTCAACACTGTGCTTTTTGAGCAAGAAGGTTTCCGCGGCGCAATCGCTAACTTCTACGCACCACAACATACCTACATCGCTCCCCTATTGCATACACGAGAAGGCATACCGATCACGCTATCGGTTCTTTACATCCTGGTTGCTACTCGCATTGGCATTGAACTACACGGTATAGGTATGCCTCTGCATTTCCTGGTATATCATCCTGAGCTGGATGTCTTCATTGATTGCTTCAACGCAGGTACGTTTATATCGCGAGCTGAATGCCGCAGATTTATCGAGCAAGCTGGTTTCACGTTCTCCGATACCATGCTCGAGCGACGATCGAATATCGAGATTGTGCAACGAATGATACGTAACGCTATCTATGCACACACGAAAGCGGGAGAGCAATGGGAAGCCGACACCCTCACTGAAACTTTAGAGATTATTACTCACCTGACCGAACAGCAATGAGTGTCCGCATGTTCTCCATTGGTGTGCTGAAGTGTACTGTCGTGCTTGTATCTGTGCTCACTATTGATGCGGTCAGTCAAAACACCTATCGAGTCATTCTTGCAGATAAAGGAACCAGCCCGTTTCTGCCAGGTAGCTCACTCTATCGCGCAACCGAAGCACTCTTGACACCACGAGCACTCCAGCGACGAGCGAAAGTTCTTCCACCAGACTCATTGATTTCGTTTCGCGATGCTCCGATCTACGAACCATACGTCACTGATATCGAACGGAGTGGAGCACGCACGTTACTTCGGCTGCGATGGCGGAATTATCTCGTCGTTGAATGTGACAGTACAACTGCAGCACTACTTGCGACCAAACCCTACGTCGCCCGCGTTGAGCCAACGAGTGCAGTCCTTCGCGCACAGCAGTATAGGGACAGAATCCCAGACTATCTCATCAGTGAGATGTACCGTTACGGTGCATCTGAGTCCGCGTTGCGAATGCTCGGCATACCAGCACTGCACGAGTGCGGTATTAGTGGGCTCGATGTTCTTGTCGGTGTCATAGATACTGGTTTCCGTTGGCGCTCCCACCGTGCATTCGATGGTTTGTCGGTTGTTGCCGAGCGCGATTTTATTCAGCTCGATAGTAATACCGCTAACGAAGAAGGCGATCACATCAATCAGGATAGTCATGGTACCGCCGTGCTATCGGTCATGGCGAGTTGGTTTCCGGATTCGCTCGTCGGTACAACTCCATGTGCGAGCTACCTGCTGGCGAAAACGGAGAACATCTGGTGGGAACGCCGTATAGAAGAAGATGCCTTAGGTGCGGCACTTGAGTGGATGGAAGCGCTCGGTGTGGATGTGGTCAACATTTCGCTTGGCTACTCTGTATTCGACTCGACTGAATCGCAGTATCCTGAAGGTGCATTGGATGGCAAAACCACAATAGTCGCCAGAGCAGTTGAAGATGCTTCCCGCCGTGGCGTCGTGTGCGTTGTCGCCGCTGGTAATAGCGGCAATTCTCCCTCGACTATCTCCTCTCCTGGTGATGCACCAAGTGCAATTACTGTCGGTGCTGTGGCTGATACAGCACTGAACATACCACGATTTACCAGCAGAGGACCAACCGCCGATGGACGACTCAAACCGGATGTTGCAGCACTCGGTGTCAACGTTCGTTCGACGTCGAACGCCGATCCAACCGCGTTCGGTTACGCCTCGGGGACTTCCTTAGCTGCACCGCAGATCACCGGTAGCATAGCTCTGTTGCTTGACGCGTATCCGGAGCTCCGTCCATCGGAAGTTCGCATGTTGCTCACACATCACGCATCCCATCGCGATAGTCCCAATGTTGCAATCGGCTACGGTGTCCCGAATATTTACGAAGCAGCCGTCAGCTGGGACATACTTTGCTCAAAGCCTATCGTTATTCCGCAGGGCGATAGTATCCTTGTCGGTATTGTTGCAACGAGTACAAGTGGGATTACATCTGCTACCCTTGCCATTGAGTTAGAAGGCACGACGACATATCTATCGCTTCGCCCCTCGAATTACTCTCGGCTATGGTGGATTCGGCTGCCGCGTAGTGCTGACACGTTGCACTGCTGGTTTGGATTAACCGATGAAAATCGGTATCGGCGGTACCCCCGGGCAGGGACGTTTCGATTGCCGACACACGACACACTGCTTCCCTGCCGATGGCATACAGAACGCATCACTCTCGCAACAATTGAATCACCTAACACCACGTCAGGGCAGGAACGCTGGATTGCACTCCCTGCAGAGTCTGCCGTGCTACCAGTGCCGATATTGGAGTCACCAGCGCAGGTGCATATTTTGGACATGACTGGACGCACTGTTACGAGTGTTACCATCGATCCATTTACTCGTTCAGTTACACTGCCGAGACTCGCTGCCGGCGTGTACGCAGTGTTCTTCGAGGCGTTGCACAACACATCGTATCAGCGCTTACCGAGTGCAGGACATCGTATATCGCTTTTTATCCTGCTATACTGATGGCAAAGACAGTACTCATCACAGGCGCAGCCGGCGGTCTCGGCATTCACGTGACTCAAACATTTGCCGAACACCAGTGGCATATTATCGCCACTGTTCTCAACAACAAAGAACGTGAGCATCTGACGGACATTGCCCGCTGCACGGTTGTTGAATGTGATGTGACCACCCCCGAGTCCGTCGAGTCCTTGCAGCCTCAACTACCCAATTCGCTTGATGCCGTCGTACACCTCGTTGGTGGCATTGCCGCAGTACGTGACATCGAAGAGACAACGCACGATGATTTTTATCGACTGTGGAAGCTAAACACACTCAGCACATATCTTCTTCTTCGAGCTACAGTCCCATTGCTCAAACAAAGTGCAGGAGCGTTTATTGCAATTGGGGCACGTGCCGTTGCACATCCTGAACCACAAAAAGCACTCTACGCCGCCACGAAAGCAGCACTGGTGCAGTTGGTTTTGACAGTTGCAGAAGAAGGACGTCCGTTTGGTATGCGTGCAAACGTGATTTTGCCAAGTATCATCCGCACACCAGCAAATCTTCAGTGGGCGCCCGAGGGCGAAGAGCAACGATGGGTACCACCCGATGATATTGCCCAATGCATTTACGCACTTTGCAGTGACAGTGGCCGCGGCGTGACCGGCTGCATTATTCCGATGTACGGCAAAATCCCCGCGTAGATAGGGAGGATTTAGCTACCCACGACAGCTATGAGCAGCCCACGATCAGTGTCGCATCCGAAAACGCACGCTGCAGAATCTCAGCTTGTTCCTGGTTGTGTACGACAAACGATCCTGTTGCAGGACTTGCCGCACGTGGACGTCCAGCATAGTAAAGCTTTCGCCCTTTGCCTAAAAGTGGAATAAGCTGCTCAAGCATGTACTGCCACGCGCCCATGTTCATCGGTTCTTCTTGTGCCCACACGATCTGCTGAGCGGATGGATAACGTGCCAATACGCGCTCCAACTGCTCCGTCGCAAGTGGATACAGCTGCTCGATCCGGATAATCGCAACGCTGTCGTCCAACCCAGCACGCCGACGTTCCGCTGCCAATTCATAGTAGAACATGCCGCTGCAGAGAATCACACGCTCGACACGCTTGGTATCGCGAATATCCATATCATCGAGGATCTCGCAGTAATGCCCACTGACAAGCTCTGCAAGCGGAGAAGCGACTTTGCGCAAGTAACCTTTAGGCGTCATCAACACAAGAGGTTTACGCCACGGTGCAACTACCTGGCGTCGCAAGGCGTGAAATAGCTGTGCAGGGGTCGTCAAAAAACATACGAACATGTTTTCGTCCCCACACAGTTGGAGGTACCGCTCCAACCGAGCACTGGAATGTTCCGGACCTTGACCATCGTAGCCATGTGGCAACAGTAATACCAAATTGGAAACCTGCCCCCACTTTTCTTCACCGCTCGAAATGAATTGATCTATAACAATTTGTGCGCCGTTGGCAAAATCACCAAATTGTGCTTCCCACAGCGTCAAACCGCGCGTTCGAATGGTACTGTAGCCGTACTCGAAGCCGAGTACAGCATACTCCGACAGTGGGCTATTGTAGATATGAAGTGGCTCTTGATCAGGCGATAAATGATTGAGCGGAATATAGATCGAGTCCGTTTCGACGTCGTGCAGCACTGCTTGCCGGTGGTTGAACGTACCGCGTTGCGAATCTTGACCGGAAAGCCGAACAGGTCTGCGTTCGAGCAGCAGTGACCCTATTGCCAACGCTTCTGCTGTTCCCCACCAGACTTGCGATGAGAGCGACTCAACCTGCGCACGACGGCGCTTGAGCTCCTCGGCAACTTTGGGATGAACGTTGAAGCCTTCCGGAACCTCCGTTATGCGAGAACCAATTCTTTGGAGTGTTTCGATCGGCACTGATGTCGGAACCGCTGCAAGCAGGTTGTGTTCTTCACGCTGTGGCAATGCACCCCCTGCGCGTATGTGAATGCGGCGATCGAATGCCTCCTGTAAGAGTGACTGATATTCTTTGGTAATGCGATCAGCTTCCTCTTCGGTCAGGACACCGTCGGTGATCAATTCCTTGCGATAGCGCTTCCGTACCGCCTCTTGGTTGCGAATCTTGCGATAGAGTAATGGTTGTGTTGCCGTTGGGTCATCACCTTCATTATGACCGTACTTTCTGTAGCAGTAGATGTCAATAACCACATCTTCGCCGAATTGCTGCCGGTAGTTGAAAGCAAACTCGATAGCAGCAATACATGCTTCAGGGGAATCGCCATTGACATGGAGTATCGGAACCTGGACGAATTTGGCAATCCCACTCGAATATGGGGTCGAGCGTCCATCCTCTGGCGAGGTCGTAAAACCAATTTGGTTATTAATGATGATATGGATGGTTCCGCCTGTCCTGTATCCATGCAGCCGCATCAGGTTGAACGTTTCTTGAACAACCCCCTGCCCGGCGAACGCAGCATCACCGTGGATTAGAATTGGTAGAACAGAGCTATACGAGCGGTCGTTCGCCTCATCGCAGAGAGCACGAGCCATACCTTCGACGATCGGATTAACTGCTTCCAAGTGACTTGGATTAGGTGCGAGGACAACAGAAACCTCTGTTCCACCATTGGCACGAATGATCGCCTGCGCGCCAAGGTGATATTTGACGTCACCACTTCCTTGGACCGCCTCAGAGTCGAATACACCCTCGAACTCATTGAAGATCTTCTCTGGCTTTTTGCCGAGAATGTTGACCAGGACGTTCAGTCTGCCACGATGCGCCATCCCAATAACAGCCCCTTTCAACCCAGCTCGCGAAGCCAACGTGAGCAGCATATCGAGCGTAGGAATAGACGACTCACCTCCTTCAATCGAGAATCGTTTTGCACCAACAAATTTGGTATTGATAAACTGCTCAAGCGTTTCTGCTTCGACAAGTTTCCTATAGATAGCTCGGCGCTCTTCTGATGTGAAGGTACGCTGGAAGCGTGTACTCTCAACATAGTCTTGAATCCAGAACTTTTGCTCCGGAGACTGAATGTGCATATACTCGATCCCGATGCGATCGCAGTAGGTCTGACGCAGCATCCGGAGAATCTCCCGCAGAGGGGCACGCTTGACACCGCCAAGTCCACCTGTATCGAAGTGGCGATCTAAGTCCCACATTGTTAGCCCGTAGTACGAAAGCTGCAGCTCTGGGTAGTGGTACGACTCATAACCAAGCGGATTGATGTCGGCTGCCAGATGGCCTCGTACACGATACGCATTGATGAGCTTGTTGACAAGCGTTTCTTTTTCCAACTGTTCGTCTTTCTCTTGGGGACCAAATGGATCGAGACGATTGTCCTGGCTCCAACGATATGGATCGAACGGAATACCGAGTGATGCAAAAATTTGCTCATAGAAATTGTCCTCACCTTTCAGTAATCGCTCAAGGTAACGCAGGAATTCTCCCGACTCAGCTCCCTGGATAATGCGGTGGTCGTAGGTACTGGTGATCGTCATGACTTTGCTGACCGCCAGCGTTACCAGCACCTCCGGTATGACTGCGTTGAAGGATGCTGGATATCCTATTGAACCAGTGGCAATAATCAGACCCTGTCCTTCCATCAGTCGCGGCATGGACATGATCGTGCCAATCATCCCCGGGTTAGTCAATGTTACCGTCGTTCCGCTGAGATCCTCGACGCTGAGTTTACTGGTGCGCGCTTTCTCAATGAGACGGTCGTACTCTTGAATAAACTCACCAAACGACAACTTTTCAGCCGATTTAATGGATGGGACGACCAAGACACGTGTTCCATCAGGACGAACCGTATCTACTGCTAATCCCAGATTGATCGAGGAACGATGTACTCGGTAGTACTCACCCTCGGGCGATTGATAGCATGCATCGTTGAGCTGAGAATACTTCCGTAACGACCGCACGATCGCCCACGCAATGATGTGTGTATAGCTGATTTTGCCTCGATGCGTACGCGCCAAGTGATCGTTGATCAACAACCGATTTTCCTCGAGAACTTTGACAGGGATGTCGCGCACCGATGTCGCTGTGGGCACGCGCAAGCTGTTGGCCATGTTTTGTGCAATGCGGCTGCTGATACCCGTCATTGGGAGAAGTTGCTCTCCCTCAGCAATCGGAGGAAGTCCTCTCGTAGTGTGCTCCTTTGATAGTGCCTGCTGACGCGATAGAGCTTGCTCGGTTACCGGTCCATTGCGAGGTTGTCCGATGCCATTTGCTCCGTGTTGGCGGAAATACTCTTGCCACTCCGGACTAACTGAGTTCGGATCGCGCAGATATTGGAAGTAGAGTTCCTCGACGTACACGTCATTAGGTGAAAACATTCCAGCAGCTTGCAGTGTGTCGTCGTTCATTCCAATTCAAAACTACGGTCAAACACATTATTTCAGCTCGCTGACGTGCTGCTTGGCTACAACAAGAGGATACGAAACGAGCTGTGCGAGATTCTGATTGTAAAGACGTCTTATTAGCTACCTTCGTCTTGCGTAGGCGATATTTGCACTGGCGTTTTTTCGATTGAAAAGCATATTGCATGCCAACTCGACAGATTGTGCTACTCGTGTTCATCATTGCACCGGTTGCCATCGCACAGACAATGGCGCCATTTCAGCGCGAACTTCTTGGCGTTTCACTTCGTGGAATCTACGCTGCACTCCAGCACAGTCCCAATTTTTCAGCACTCCCTGGAACCGTTGATTGCGGAACATACACCCAAGGGCGCGGTAGCGCGGTAGGAGCAGCATTGACTGCCGAGTATCCGATTACTCCGTCGTTTCATCTCGGTTTGGGTGCACTCTACATCAACCGTGGAGGCACGCTCAATACACCAAACGACGTTGAGCCAGCATTTGATAGTACCACAAGTTCGATCGTTGACGTTGTCAGCGAAAACACGCTCGAGGTACACGCTGAGTATGTAGAACTAGCACCGACTGTATGGTGGACTCCGTTGACCCTTGGTCGTTCAACGGTGCGGCTCGATGCTGCTGTGCGTTTCGGCATTCCGCTCCGAGTTCAGATGCAGCAATTGCGCCGCATTGTATCACCAGAAAATGCGGTATTCATCAGCAATCAACAACGTGTAATCAACTGGACAAATGGCTTCCAACCATTAAGTGATTTATCTCGTCCCACACTCGGCATATCCGTTGGGGCTGAACACATGCTCCCGATAGGGTCACGGTTACACCTTCTTCAACGCATCGGCTACGACTACATGCTTAGTTCGCCTGTGCGTTCGGTTCGCTGGACCATCAGTGGATTCCGTTTCGAGCTTGGTGTTCGGCTGTCGTTTGATCGTGCAATGGAGCCACCGCAACAACCGACTCCGCCGTCCCCACCGGTTCTTGCTGATACACCGGTGATCCAACAACCTACACCCTTGCCCATTCCGTCGCTTGCTGTGCACATCGAGGGATTCGATGGATACATCGAGGAAGGCAATGAGCTAATCGCAACGTTGCCATTAGTCAATGCGGTCTTTTTCGAGCAGAATTCCGCACAGATACCATCGCGGTATGCGCGCCGCCAAGCTGATAGCGTCGCGACTAACGATCCAGTCGTAGCACACCGCAACATCTTGCTGGTGGTAGCCGCAATCCTTCGAAGAAATCCCAACGCAAATGTTATTCTCGACGGAGCCACAGCCGGCGAATTTGAAACTGGAGATACGGCATTAGCACGACGTCGTGCAGAAGCGGTTGCCGATGCACTCGTTCAGCTTGGCGTACCACGCGAGCGTGTCCGCACGCGGTGGTCACGTCTTCCGCGTGTTGCATCGAATATGGACTATTCAGAAGGTCGCGCGGAAAATCAGCGCGTCGACATTACACTGGTCAATGCGCCCATACTCGAGTATGTTGCTAAGCGAACATTCTCACGGCTGAAGGGTGCAACGCGAATTCATCTCAGCGGTAGTAATCTTGCAGGTGCTGAAATTCAAATCAGTGGTACAGGGATCGAACAGCGCACAGTCGGTGACACCGGCACCATTGATCTTCCGCTTTCATTACGATTGGATACTGACAACCACAGCATGGAGATAATTGTTCAAGCAGCATTATCGGACAACACCGTAGTCACGCGCGATACAGCCGAGCTTGATTTGAGGCTTCTGCCACGACGCCGCGTCGAACTTTCTACGACGAACTTCGAGGCAATACTTCGATTCGATTACAACAGTAGCCAACTTTCTGCTGAAAACCGTGAATTGCTTCGTCAGTTAGTCGAGCGTATACCACCTGACGCAATGATCGAAATCGGCGGCAGCGCAGATGTTCTCGGTGACATCGCTCGAAACAGACGACTGGCAGAAGACCGTGCCCATATCACTGAAGAGTATCTCCGCACGCTATCGGGTAAGAACACGCTTCGGATTGTCGCCCGGGGTATCGAACGGCGATTCGACGATTCGACTCCAGAAGGCAGATTTCTCAATCGTTCAATCCGTATCACGATTCGATAGCCGGGAAAATAGCTCTTGACACTCGTGCGTCTATCGTTGGCAATCAGCCAGCATCCAGGACTCCTATGGCACAGAAAATCTCTCCATTTCGCCTGCTGTTCGACCTTATCGAGGTCGAAGGCAGAGATATAGCTCTGCTGACCGGTTATGGAATTTTGGTCAGCATATTTTCACTTTCTGTTCCGCTTGCCATAGACCTACTCGTGACGACGATCGCAGCAGGAACTGTCACATTACCTCTCATCGTCGTCGCTGTCGGATTGACCATATTGCTGGCTATTAGCACGCTGTTCAGCATCGTACAGCTCTACATTGCTGAGTTGATCGAACGCCGAATATTCGTGCGGACGACGTGTCAAACAGCTTCGACGCTGTGGGAAACAGATTTGCGCGAGTTCGAGCATACCAACGTGCTGTCCCTTCTCAACCGATTTTTCGATGTTGTCAACGTACAAAAGGTATTCACCAAGTTTACTCTCGACATCATCACTGCCGTCCTCTCGATTCTTGTCGGCATCGTATTTATGGCGATCTTTAGTTCGCTGCTATGGGGATTGACGACGTTATTGGTTATCCTGACGATAACACTCATCATCGTAGCTGGGTATGGCGGTGTTCGCACGAACATCGCCGAATCGGATGCCAAATACGCCCTTGCCGATACGCTTGACGAAGTGGGAATGAATATGGTTAGCCACAAGATTTTTTCCGATGCCCAGCATATTGTTGATCATTTCGACGCTCCACTCCAGCGCTGGCTGCGTAATCGTAAGGAGCATTTTCGTATTATCATTCGCCAACAGGTTGTCGCAGCAATCCTGCGCATTGTGCTGATTGTTGCGATTCTGCTGGTCGGTGGTATGCTCGTTATTGACCGGCAAATATCTCTGGGACAACTTGTCGCAAGTGAAATTATCATCCTGCTATTTCTCAATAGCATCGAGAACATTATCAAGCAGATTCCTGCATTTTTCACCCTGCTGACGTCACTATCGAAATTGCAGCAGCTAACAAGCCTCCGCCACGAACCACGCGGCTACATGCCGTTCGAACTAAACGGTACCAATGAAGGACTTAAGGTCGAGTTCGTCAACGTCAAATTTTCATATGATCCTGAGAGTCCCTTGCTACGTTCGATCAATCTTCGGATCGCACCAGGTGAGCGTATTTGCATTGTCGGTTCAAGCGGTTCCGGCAAATCAACATTAGCACACATGATCACGGGCTTTTTACCGCCGGAATTTGGTGCGATCTTCGTTAACGATTACGATTTACGACTGCTCGATCGAACATCCTATCGGCAACATATTGGCTACATTGAGACGAGTGACGAAATCGCGGCGGGGACTGTACTCGATAACATTCTCTGGGGACGTTCTGGAATATCCCAGGAAAATATCCGTTGGGCATTGGACTTGTGTATGCTCTCGCGGTGGCTGGAAAATACAAGTGGCGGACTTGCCACTGCCGTCGGTCCCCGCGGAGAAAACCTCTCGTCAGGTCAAATTCGGCGCATTATGATCGCACGTGCAATTGTCCATCGTCCGCGGTTGCTCTTGATTGACGAAGGGTTCAATGGTATCGAGGATCACGTCAAACTCGAAATTGCACGCAGGCTCTACGATAAGTCAAATCCCTGGACAGTTCTTACAATTTCGCATGATCCGGAAATTGTTGCGTTAGCGGAGAAAGTTGCTGTTCTTCATGACGGATACATCGTCGAATACGGTGACGTTCGTTCGCTCGTCTCTCGGCGAGACAGTATGCTTGTTCAACTCTTTCCGACTCTACCGAACTTGGTTAGCGAGCCATCATGACCGAAAAACAACGCATCGAAAAGCGCTCGACACAGGCTACGGAACAAGCGCGGCCCGTCGTAAAGCAAAAGCGTAGTCGGCAGCGTGTGCTGTCGGGTATTTACATTCGCGCGCTTGACGACATCGACGTTCCATCTCCACTGCGCCGATACCTCCGTATTGTTCTGATTCTATTCACCATAACGATTATCGGCCTGTTTCTTGTGCCGTGGGTTCAAACCGTCATCGCCGACGGACGTGTAACAGCCTTATCGCCTGTTGAGCGTCCCCAATACATCAATGCACAAATCACAGGTAGGCTCGTTCGGTGGTATGTGACAGAGGGTGCACATGTTTTCCCCGGCGATACGATCGCAGTGTTACAAGACATTGATCCAAAGTTTCTTGATTCGAACATCGTTTTGCGTGCCTCATCGCACGTCGAATGGTTGGAACAGCGCGCTCAGCAACTGCGCCAACAGGTCGCAGCAATTTCTGATCAACTCAATGCTGAGATCGCCGCACAAACGGCAGCAATTCAGTCTGCAGAACAATACGTCATCCAATCACGGCAGAAAGTATCGGCAGCCCGGGCACTCTACGAGCAAGAAACTGTAGAGCTACAAATTGCACAGCAGCGTTATCGTGACAGGAAATCACTCTACGAACAGGGATTGCGCTCGCTCCGAGAATTCGAAAGCGCACAATTAGCACTGCAACAGGCACAGGCGCGGTTCAATCGTGCCCAAGCTGAGCTGCGTGCTGCCGAGAGCCAATTGGAACAGTCGCAACAAGAACTCAAACTCAAGCAAAACGAATGGACAGCAAAAGTCCAAAAAACTCGGAGTGAACTCAACAAAGCACAGGAGTCGCTGTCAGCCGTCGAATCTGCTATTGCCAAGGCATTGATTGACAAATCCAACATCGAAGTGCGCCGGCAGTATGCAGTAGTTCGTTCGCCTATTGAGGGAACAGTCGTGCGGTTGTATTCACTTGGTCCTGGTGAAACTGTCAAGCAAGGCGAACCGCTGGCGATCGTCATGCCGGAGATCAATTCACTTGCGGTTGAACTACTTGTCAAGGGAAACGATGCACCGCTGGTTTATCCGGGGCAGAAAGTTCGTATCCAATTCGATGGGTTCCCTGCTTTACAGATTTCGGGATTCCCTCAAGTCAATGTGGGTACATTCGGCGGTATAGTCTCGGTCGTTGACGCTGTTGATGACGATCGCGGGAGCGGGATGTTCCGTGTAATCATCAAACCAGACAGTACCGACGAGCAATGGCCCCATTCCGCTGTCCTTCGTCCGGGTACAAAGGCTCGGGGATGGATGCTGCTCAACACTGTACCACTGGCGTATGAAATTTGGCGTCAACTCAACGGATTTCCTCCCTCACTTAAAGAACCGCCACCGCTCCGGAGGAAACCGGCTAAACGGGCACCAGCAAGCGGATACGACCCCGCTAAAGACGAACATCAGCTGTTCTATCCTACCGAAGAGGAAAAGTAACGATGCAGCGGTTGCTGTCGGCAGCGTGCAGCCTTTGGTGCTGTTGCGCACTCTACGCACAGTTCGATACTGCGCTTGTGCTCATCGAGCGTCCAGACTCGAGCACTATTGCAATTCTGCGCTCGAATGCTGCTGACACTTTATGGGAGCAACGCTATCTGGACCGCGTTCGCACGTATCATCCAGACATCCGAGTCGCTGCAGCAGGAATTGAACGAGCACGCGGTGCCCATCTGAGTGCGTGGGGCTTGCTTGACCCACGCATCCGTGCCCAGTACTCTACGAAAAACTACTACGCCGGCACGAAAAACACCGAACTCTCGACCACGCTGCAGGTGCCGTTGTACTGGGGACAGCAGCTTACTCTTGGCTACCGACGTGCAACCGACTTTTTCGACACAGACTACACAACGAGTACAGACGGTGAACCAAGCATCGGGCTGATGATTCCACTGATCCGGAATGTCCAGACGGATCCGACCCGAACGGCAATCGCACGGACACAACAGGGAGTAATCGCTGCAGAAGCTGCGCTCGACGAACGCCGGAACTCCCTGAGTCTGGCGGCTCTGAACGAATATTACGGTTGGGTTGCAGCACGTGCACGATACGACATTGCTGCCGATTTGCTTGCAATAATCGCTGAACGATACCGCTGGATTCGGTCAGAAATCCAACGTGGTGAGCGAGCGCCGATCGACTCGGTCGAAGTATTACAAGAATTGTTCCGCCGTCGCTCATTGCTTGTTCGGGCGCGCAATCAGGTCGAACGCTCGGTATTATCAGTTGCATTATATGTGTGGGAGGGGGATGTTCAGCTTTCTATCAATCGCTACGTGCCTGAGCCATTTCCCCTGCCGATTTTCCTCGATCCGATTCGCGTCGAGTTCGATCGAGTTCGCGCTCTCCAACGCCGACCAGAAATGCGCCGATTACAAGCCGAACTCGAACAGCTATCGTTCGACGTACGCCTTGTCCGGGAGTCGTTCAAGCCGAGTCTGGATGCACAGGTGTCGTTGTACTCACCGCAGTGGTCTTCTGATATACATCGTATGCCAAGATATTGGAAAGCAGGCATCAACTTCGAACTACCGCTTCTCTACCGTGCACCAATCGGGCAAGAGCAGCAGGTGCTCGCTCAGCAGACCCAACTTTATGCCTTGATCGAGTTCCAACGGCGCCGCATTGAGAACGATGTCCTTCTTGCTGCTGCAACAGTCAATGCAACCTACGAGCAGGTTATACTTGCACGTGCCGAGCGTCGTAGTGCAGAAATCATGGTGGAAGCTGAACGCCAGTTATTCGAGCGTGGTGAATCGGATTTACTCCGACTCAATCTTCGCGAGCGCCTCTTGGCAGAAGCACGCGAACGTGAAGTAGATGCCCTTTATGCACACGCTATCGCACGTGCTCTCTACCGCTGGGCAATTGCTGACTATTGATCCCGATGACGAAAATATCCGACTAAACTCCACGCCGTGAGCACAACAATCACGTACATCGTCACCTCGATTGCCCCGGATTCGAGGATCACTCGGGCAATTGATGCGACCCAATTATCCCACCACGACTCCAGCACCAGAAGAGCTAAAACGAGAACGACGTAGCCCATCTGCAGAAACGTTTTCCACTTTGCGGCACCAGACGGACGAAGCGGTTTTCCTAGCGACAGTGACCAAATTCGCAGTGCTGTAGCAATCACGTCACGGATCGCAACAACAGACACCGCCCATAGTGGCACGATGTCGAGCACGACAAAGCCAAATAGCGCAGAGAGCACCAAAATTTTATCAGCCAACGGATCAAGAAAGATACCGACATCTGAGATTACGCCCAGCCGTCGCGCAAGCACTCCATCGAAAAAATCAGTGATCGCAGCACCGGCAAAAAGCATCAACGCCAGTGAAAGCGACCAAGCACTCCCCTGCACAAGCAGGTAGAAGAAAAATGGCGCCACGAGAATACGCAGTGCCGTAATGATATTAGCGATGGTGAGCCACTGCGCCGAATCAACTGAGCGACGCTTTTGAGCGTTATGATCGTGTGCGGTATGCATGTGCTGCAGCTTCAATAATAGCAACAAATGATTCCACCCGTAATGATGCTCCTCCAACAAGACCTCCCGAGACATTCTGCACCGAAAAAATAACTGATGCATTCTCAGGCGTAATGCTACCACCGTAGAGGATTGGCACATGTGAACAACCACGACCGTTGAGCAGCAATCGGATGAACTCGTGCACTTCCTTGATCTGTTCAGCCTCAGCTGCGATCCCTGTGCCGATTGCCCAGACAGGTTCGTAAGCACATACCCATTTCTTCGATCGCTCCTGGCACGATAGAATGCCTCTTAACTGATTCTCGACGACATTCCACGTTTGATTGAGTTGGCGCTGCTGGAGGGTTTCGCCAATGCAGAGAATTGGCACAAGTTCTGCCTCCCACGCACGGAGGAGCTTCTCTGCAATCATTGCATCATTCTCGTGAAACAGCGTTCGTCGTTCGCTGTGACCAATCAGCACATATCGACACCCAATAGCACGAAGCATTGCCGCGCTAATTTCACCGGTGAAAGCACCATAGGGTTCGGTCCAGCAATTTTGTGCTCCCACGTCGATGCTGCTGCCAGCCAGCTCCTCGGCAACTGCAGTAAGATTAACAAAGGGCGGGCACAGGACAATGCGAACCGACCGATCGAAGTGGTGCAATTCGATATGTTGGCGAATACCTCGAGCAAGCTCGCGTGCTTGCCAAACAAGTGTGTTCATTTTCCAATTGCCGACTACCAGCGGAAGACTCATGGGACAATGCTTCCTGTGACACGAAAAATTGTGTAATGTCGAAGATTCTCGTCCGACTCAAATCCATAGCCTCCTTCCACAATTTCGCCCGGACGTTCGATGCGAACGTAATCATTGGTAGCTAAACGGCGACGTGCACTGTCCCAACGGAGCGAACGGGTTTGGAGTTGAGCAAGAGTGCTATCAGAGACTACATGAACACGGCCATATGCCCACATATCGTTGGTAGCATTTTCTACCTTCGCACTATCACACCAAAGTCGGGCAGCTCGTTCCCCAGTTCGAGTAAAAAACTCGACGTACACTCCGCTATCGAGCAACGTCAGCTGTTGTGAAGGATACCATTGCACCTTTCCCGCACGAACAAGCGCTTTCGTCTGAATCGAGTCGAGAAAGATAATCTCGGTACCATATAGCGTGTTGCTCGGCAATAGATCGTACGGAAGCAGATCACGCTGTGGTTGTAATTCCTCGTCGCACGCGCACAGAACCACAAGCAAAAACAGCGCGAGCCAACTGG
The DNA here is from genome assembly GCA_026416585.1 of Chlorobiota bacterium. Taxonomy (GTDB): domain Bacteria; phylum Bacteroidota; class Ignavibacteria; order Kapaibacteriales; family NICIL-2; genus NICIL-2. The sequence continues at coordinate 66,658 of JAOAEV010000109.1, forward strand.
ATCGCATACACTTCACCACGCCCACCATCACGTCAGTCGAGGACATCGTCTGTCCAGCGGTTACGACGAACGAGTGTATCAATCTCGAGCAGCTGTTCGATGAAACGCTCTGCGTATGGCAGCGGTAATTGCGTAGCTGCATCGCTGAGTGCATGTGCCGGGTCTGGATGCGTTTCAAAGAACACCCCATCAACACCGACTGCAACGGCAGCCCGTGCCAAATGCGGTATCAACGACCGCATACCACCCGAGACATCCCCAATGCTTGGTTGCTGGAGTGAGTGTGTTGCGTCGTAAATCACCGCTGCACCACTCGACCGCATTCGCACAAGCGAACGCATATCCACCACAAGATCGTGGTAGCCAAACGTTGTGCCTCGCTCTGTCACGAAGATTTGATGCGTGCCTGAAGTACGAACTTTTTCAACGGCTTTTGTCATGTCTTCAGGTGCAGCGAACTGACCCTTTTTGATGTTGATGGGCTTGCCAGTACGCCCTGCAGCCACAAGCAGATCGGTCTGGCGACACAAGAACGCGGGTATTTGCAAAGCGTCCACATAGGTAGCAACTTCATCTACTTCCCAACTTTCATGGATATCGGTAAGTACAGGTAGTCCGAATTGACCACGCACCCGAGCAAGAATTTCGAGCGCAACATAACGATCGATACCGGAAAAGGATCGAATACTCGTGCGATTGGCTTTGCGGTACGACGCTTTGAAAAACAGATCGACACCAAATCGCTGGCGAAGATGCGCCAAATGTTCGGCGACTGTAAAAACAACGGTTTCGTTCTCAACAACACAAGGTCCAGCAATAAACAAAAGTGGCATCGTCAATTGAGTATCGATTATTTGAGTGGCAAAATAGCACTGACCGACTCGGACATATGCACACGCATCAGCTCGAACCACGTGAGTATGTCGTATTTTCGCACGCGGTCAAGTTCCGTGCGGCTTCGACTATCCCAACTCCGCCAGGTTCGGAAGAAAGCAACGGTCAGATAGGACGGAGTGCGCGCGGCAAACTTGGCCGTTTTATTTTGCAGTACAACAATGATTTCTTAGCCGGATGAGGGCATGAAACAAGTCATCTACATGAGTCACGCGCTCGATGAGACGCGAATTGCCATCACCGAACGTGGCGAATTAGTTGAGTACTTTGCAGACATTCCAGATCGCGAGCGTTTAGTTGGTAGCATTTTTCTCGGGCGTGTCCAGAAAATTGTTCAGGGGATGAATGCTGCTTTTATTGATATCGGACTTGATCAAGACGCCTTTTTGCACTTTTCGGATGTTGATGCGTCGCTGGAGGATCACTACGATACTGACGATGATGAAGACAGCGACGGTGTTCTCGTCTCGACACCACTTGAACACTTGACTCCCGTCGCCAGAGAAGCATTGCGACTTGCTCAACCGAAACAGCGTACACGGTCAAAACCAACCTTTCAGACCAAGCGCTCGGGAGAAGTAGTCATCAACCTTCAACCACGGCAGATGGTGCTGGTACAAGTCACTCGCGAAGCATATGCGTCGAAGGGAGTCCGCGTAACTACGCGCATCACATTGCCAGGCAGGTATGTTGTACTTCTTCCCTTTGAAAGCGTCATCGGTGTTTCACGCAAGATCACTTCACCGTCTGAACGGCGGCGCCTGCGAACACTTGCACGCCACGTGCTGCCTCCTGGTGTTGGTTGTATCATTCGGACTGCAGCAGAAAATCAAACCGAACACGAACTTCAACGGGATTGGGAATCGCTGCTCGCACTTTGGCGCTCGATTGAGCGCCAACTCGCATTGCAGAACAAACCAGGATTGCTCTATCGGGAGGAGAATATCGCTAGCAGTGTCGTTCGTGACTTGCTCACACCGAGCGTCGAGAGAATAATTGTGGATAGTACACGGCTGTATTGCACAATCGAAACGTATCTCGCTGAAACTGAACCAGAGCTGCTGCCGCGATTGCACTTCTATCGAGGCAATCAGCCACTCTTCGAATTTGCTGGCATCACCGATCAGCTCTCACTAATAGCTGCACGAACTGTACCGCTGCCAAGCGGTGGCTCGATCGTTTTCGATCACACAGAGGCAATGCTCGTTGTTGACGTCAACACCGGACGGGCAACGACCGATGCTGAGCAAGAGATCAATGCACTGCGTACTAATATGGAAGCAGCAGAAGCAATAGCCCGGCAATTGCGATTACGCGATGTTGGGGGAATCATCATCGTGGATTTTATCGACATGAAAAGCCCGAAGCATCGCCAGCAGCTCCTTTCTCACATGCGCCAACTTATTCGGAGAGATCGCGCCAAGACGGTGCTGTATTCGATTACCGAGCTTGGTCTGCTCCAAATGACTCGCCAACGTGTACGGCAGAATCTTTTTGAATGGCTTACCGAACCGTGTCCTTGCTGCAATGGAATTGGGCGCATCAACAATCGGTCGAGTTTGCTCAGTACGCTTGATCGGTGGTTGTCAAACTTTACGAAGATTTCGTCGGAACGGCGCTTGATTCTGCGGGTTCATCCGACAATTGCTGAATATCTGAGCGAAGGTTCGATCAGTCGCCTAGTGCGCTTGATGCTCCGACATTTTGTTCGTTTACGCATTCAACCAGATCCGGCATTGTCTCAGCAACACTTCCGCATCTTTTCGCCACGGACAGGTAAAGACATCACTGCTACGGTCACTGCATGAAAACACTAACCATCCTTGGTTCGACCGGCTCGATTGGACAGCAAACACTGGAAGTCGTTGCCGCATATCATCCAGACATTCGGATTGGTTTTTTGACGACAAATACCAACGCAGACCTCTTGGCGGAACAAGTCAAACGATTCGAACCATATGGAGTGGCTCTTCAATCAGAGGAAGCATACCATCGCTTCCGTCAGATATCGTCATTCGATGGACCAATACTATGCGGTACCGATGGAATTTGCCAAGCAGCAACGTGGGCACCGTGCGACATTGTCGTGTCAGCCCTCGTCGGTTTCGCTGGTGTCGCCCCGACACTTGCTGCGATTGAATGTGGGAAAACTATCTCTCTGGCAAATAAAGAAGTTCTTGTTGTCGCAGGCAAGCTCATTACGCAGCAAGCACGGCAGCGAAATGTCCCGATTATCGCCATCGACAGTGAACACAGTGCTGTTTTGCAGTGCATCGTTGGTGAATCGCTGGATTCAGTCGAGCGTATCATCCTAACTGCCAGCGGTGGACCGTTTCGCACCCTCCCTGCTGCACAACTGGCATCAATCACAGCAGAACAAGCTCTTCGCCATCCGATTTGGAGCATGGGAGCAAAAATTACGATTGATTCTGCCACGTTGATGAACAAAGGTCTTGAGATTATTGAGGCACACTGGCTCTTCGGTATTGCTCCCGATCGAATCTCAGTGATTGTTCATCCGCAGAGCATTGTGCATTCGCTCGTCGAGTTCACTGACGGTTCTGTCAAAGCTCAGCTCGGTATCCCCGATATGCGGGTGCCAATACACTATGCGTTGACTTATCCTAACCGGCGACCGACATCGTTACCCCGTATCGAGTGGAGTACTCTGCGCACTCTGGAATTCGAACAGCCAGATACAGAGCGTTTCCCCTGCCTACGTTTAGCAATCGAGGCACTCATAGCAGGAGGAACTACAACTACTGTCCTCAATGCTGCAAATGAAGTCGCAGTGGCGGCGTTCCTGGAGCATCGCATTGGATTTACTGATATTCCCCGTGTTATCGAACAGACGCTCGATGCAATTCCGAACGAAGAACAGACGTCTTTGGAAGCACTCACGCACGTGGATGCATTTGCTCGTGAGCGTGCGAGTGCTTTTGTTTCATACATCACGCAGCAGAGATAATGGAAACCCTACAAATAATCGGCTACTTTATTCTGGCGATAGTGCCCTTGATTGTGGTTCATGAATTGGGTCATTTTCTTGCTGCAAAGCTTACAAAGACCCGTGCCGAAATTTTCAGCATCGGAATGGGTCCGCGTCTGTTCGGGTGGAATAAGCAGGATGGCTTTCAGTGGGGACCATTGCCGCCGTCGTCACACTCGGAAGGATACACTGACTATCGCCTGTCACTTCTTCCAATCGGAGGATACGTCAAAATCTCCGGGATGATTGATGAGAGTTTTGACCCCAACGCAACTAAGGTGGAACAGCCTCGGCCGTGGGAGTTCCGTGCCCAAAAAACGTGGGAAAAAATCCTGATTGTGCTTGGTGGGATTATCATGAACATACTTTTCGCATGGGCTATTCTTCTTAGCGTCAATCTGGCTAATGGGAAGACTGAACTTGCCACGCGGACTATTGCGTATGTGGTGCACGGTTCTCCCGCGCAAGAATTTGGGTTTCGTTCGGGCGATGAAATTCTTCGTGTCAGTGACCGAGACATTACATCATTTTCGGAATTTGTCCAGCGCATCGCGCGCGTAGCATACCGCAGTGATGTTTCCGTCGTGATTCGGCGGAACGGACGAGATACAACCCTGTTGTTGGCAGCCAGGCAGGTACGCCATGCAATTGCGTCACGCCCCGACCTCGGAATGGTTCCGGACGGAGTGCGTCCGGTATTGATTGGAGTTGAGACGCTTCGTCCGGCGGGGAAAGCTGGGCTCCTACCAGGTGACACTGTCTTATCAGTTGCCGGCACGCCAGTTGCGTCTGTAGAGCAGCTCATCGAGGTGCTTCAGACGCGAAAATCTGTCCCCTCGACAGTTGACATCAAGCGCCACGACGGTGTACACCGTATCACCGTTACACCAGATGAGGACGGTAAGATTGGCGTCCAAGTCACCAACACGGTTACTGGCAACGTAGTGCGAACACGCTACACTGTATTGGAAGCAGCAGAAGCTGCGGGAGAACAGGTATGGTCCTACACCACACTCCTTACGCGTTCTATTGGATTGCTCATCACAGGCGAGCAGTCACTGAAGCAATCGGCCGGCGGTCCTATCATGATTGCACAAATGGCTACCCAAACTGCCGACGTTGGAGCGACTGCATTTCTAAGCTTCATGGCAATGCTCTCGGTTACGTTAGCAGTCATGAATGCGCTTCCAATTCCTGCACTCGACGGTGGTCATTTAGTGCTTGTGCTTATCGAAGGTGTCCTCAGGCGAGAAATATCGGCGAAGGTCAAGCTTGCCTATCAACAAATCGGTGTTGTACTTATTGTAGCGCTCATGGCAGTGGTGTTCTATAACGATCTAACGCGATAGCTGCATGAAACAAAGGAGCCGTTTCGCTCAGCCACAGTACGCGTGGCTGGTTTGTATTACGTTGTTGATCACAGGTGCACGTGGCTTTGCGACAGTACATGCCTTGCTCTATACAGGTGCTGTGCACGGAGCCGACAGTAGCCGCTCCCCATATCACCAACTCGCAGACCGTATCGCGGAATTACTTAGTAATACACAACTACGCACAACGCGCTATGGGTTGTGCGTGTATTCGCTTGATCGGGATACGACCGTATTTGCACGAGGTATCCACGAACTACTGACACCAGCATCGTTGACAAAGCTGTACTACACTGCCGCAGCATTTGCAACGATGGGACCTGACTATCCTGTGCGCACTGTCGTCGTAACAGATGGCAAAATCAATCGTGGCATCATCGACGGTAATGTGTATTTGGTTGGTTACGGAGACTGTTTATTGACCAACACTGATATTGAAGCGTTAGCCGATAAGCTCCGCTCTCTCGGTATTCGCCGCATTCGGGGTGCGATTGTTGCCGATGCGACATACTTCGATGCTGTCTCAGATAGGCAAGAGTACAGCGGGGATACTGAGAGGATGGAGAACCTCCCTCCTATTACTGCTCTGGGTATGGACAGGAATACGCTGACCGTCATCATCACACGAGGTAATCGCGGTCGTGTTCGTGTTCATACGGTTCCACGTAGTAGCAGTATCGTCGTCGATTGGTCGCCACTGCCATTAGTTTCTCCGCGCCAGCAGGAGCGACGTTCATGGCATACCCAGCGGCACGGTGATCGCATTGTCCTCCGACAAAGACCCAGGAAACGACAAGTACGAACCTCTGCTCAAACAGTTCGGATTAGTTCTACCCTTCGACGCGATGGTGTGCAAGACATTCATGTATTTGGTATGCCACGAGCGAATTCGAGCACCTCGTTTTCGGTCGTCATGCTTAATCCACCGTTGACAACAGCAGGCGTACTTCTCCGCTGCCTGGATGCAAGTGGTATCACGGTCGAGGGTGGTGTAACGAGTGGCCAAGCGCCACAGGGGGCTATAGAGCTCCTCTCGTGGGAGCGTCCCTTACATGCGTTGGTAGATGTGTGCAATAAAAACAGCGACAACTTTGTTGCCGAGCATATCATGAAGATTGTTGGTTCACACTGCTGTGGCAACAGCGCATGCAATATCAATGCATACCATACAGTTGTCGGATTACTCGACTCGTTAGGAATTCCCTCGTCGGCGTGCACACTGTACGATGGATCGGGGCTTTCTCGCCGCAACAGAGTTACCACCGCATCGTTGATGAAGCTCTTGCAATACTGTGCCCGGCAGTCATGGGGTGATCGATATTTTCAGACACTTGCAATTGCTGGCACCGAGGGTACACTTTTGCGGCGCATGCGCCGCACAGTAGCAGAGAACAACTTAGCCGCCAAGACTGGTACACACCGTAATGTGAGCGGACTTGCTGGGATTGTCCGCGCCCAAAGCGGTGAACGATTTCTGTTTGCCGCACTCTGGAATGGTAATAACGTTGGTTTGTATAAGCGCCTTGAAAATCAACTGGGTGAGTTATTAGCCGGATTCGGCAACTGGCTTGATCCTGCAAGTGATGCATCCCAACGCGAATGATCAAGTGCTTCGGCCACAATCTCCTTGTGATTGCCGCGCCAGCGAGCGCCGTACTGCGCGATTACCCGTGCCGCAGCACGTGCTGCAAAATGACCGGACCGCTCACAGTCCCACCCGTGCAATAGTCCAAAGAGGAAGGCACCGGCATACATATCACCTGCACCATTGGTGTCGATAACAGTCGTTGGATATGCTGGTATTTGTGCTGTGATCGTGCCCAGTTTTGCGATCGAGCCTTTGGGACCAAGGGTGAAAACGAGATTCTGAACACGACACTTGAGAATCTCGAACGCTTCCCTTTCATCCTCAACACGGGTAAATGCACGTGCTTCACGGTCATTGCAAAAAATCAAATCCACATGTTGGATCAAGCTCTCAACGATGTCATAGCATGCTGTGACAACAAATGCATCGGAAAAACTGAGAGCGATATTTACGCCACGCTTTCGTGCATGATAAATAGCTTCTTCAACTGCTTCTGCCCCATGTGGACTGGTCAATTTGTACCCTTCAACGTAAAGCCACTCTGCATAGTCAAATATTCGCAGATCGAGCATAGGACGGTCAAATAGATCGCTGGCACCAAGGTACGTTTGCATTGTGCGCTCACCATCCGGAGTAACCATGACGATACATGTTCCAGTGACCTCGTGCTCTAAACGTGGAGCAAAAAGCGCTATACCAAAGTCATCGAATTCAGCAGCAAAAAAACTACCGTGCGAATCATTACCCAACGCTGAAATGTATCCAGCACTGCCACCAAATTGCGCGAATGCAACGATTGTATTTGCCGCTGAGCCACCGCTGGTGAGTTGTCCTCGATGAGTAGCCAGGAATCGTTCGAGTAATTGTTTTTGTGCTGTTTCATCAGCAAGTGTCATTCCACCCTTGCGCAGTCCGGTTGATGCAAGCTCGACGTGCGATACGGAAAATTCAATATCAACGAGCGCATTCCCGAATCCGATCAATTGGAGGTGCCGTGCCATTGATCAAGGTTCGATTAGTTGAAGACACAATTCACGAAAAGAGATACCCGCAGCTGCTGCAGCTTTGGGAACTAAGCTTGTTTCGGTCATGCCTGGGATTGTATTGACTTCCAAGCACCAGGCTTGTCCATCCTCATCGAGGCGAAAATCTGTTCGTGTGATACCCCGGCAGCCGAGTACACGATGAGCAGAAAGCGCCAGCATTGAGATGAATTCAGCCAATGCATCATCAAGTTCTGCGGGAACCACATAATCACTCATGCCAGTGGTGTACTTGTGTGCATAATCGTAGAAGCCGTTGTACGGAACAATCTCGACAATTGGTAAAGCGGACTCATTTAGGACAGCAACCGTCAGCTCTCGACCAGGAATGTATGCTTCCACAAGCGCAACATCATCGTATCTCCACGCATCCATCAGGGCGTTCTCGAGATCGTCGAAGTTACCAGTGGTCACAATGTGCAGACCGACAGTCGAACCACCTCTATTTGGCTTGACAACTAAACCTCGCGAAAATTGTTGGCGAAGATCGTCAAGAAACTCTGTTGTCAACTCAGTACCGCGCTCGACCGTTACCCATGCCGGTGTTGGAATTCCCGTCGCAGCAAAAAGGAGCTTCGCCCGTGCTTTGTCCATCGCCAAACGGGACGCCGTTGCGTTCGATCCTGCATACGGAATAGCGCACAGCTCCAGCAAAGTTTGTATGGTTCCGTCTTCACCATAGGGTCCATGAAGCATATTGACCACAAGGTCGCAATGACGCAAGGGTAGGCTGGTAACACATTCGATGTATCGTCGTGGATCGAATTGCGCTAACTCTTCAACTGTAGGTGGCGCATTCTGAATGGGTGGCAGTGTATCAATCAGACCATCACTACCGCATGCCGGATCAATCCGCAGGACGTGGTAACCATGTTCTGAAAGAGCATTGGCAACAGCCCAACCACTTCGGAATGAGACGTATCGTTCAGGCGATATGCCGCCCATCAATACTGCAATCGTGTTCATGATCTCTGCTACATATTTGGTTCGGGTAGTATTCCAGTTGACTTATAGTGGTCGTATGCACGGCGAAGCCGCTGAACGTCTTCCCATGTGTCGCGCTTAAGCTCTGGGTTGCGTAACAACGCTGCAGGATGATATGTTACCAGCAATCGAGCACCATAGAAATCGTACCACTTGCCGCGCAATTCGGCCATCTTAAGCTTACGACTAAGCAGCGCCTCTGCTGCAGTCAATCCCAATGCAACAATAAACGGCGGCGATATCAAGCTGAGCTGCTTATAGAGATAGGGGCTACATTGCTCAACTTCCGATGGAAGTGGTTTACGATTGTTGGGTGGGCGACACTTGAGAATGTTACAGATGTACACATCGTCGCGCGTGAGTTCGATAGCAGCAAGAATTTTTGTCAGCAATTGCCCAGCTCGTCCTACAAATGGTTCTCCCTGAAGGTCTTCATCCGCACCCGGTGCCTCACCAATCAGGACGATTTCAGCGGCAGCGTTTCCCGTACCGAATACAAATTTGGTGCGCGTTGCGCCCAACGGGCACTTCGTACAGCAATGAATGCGATCGTACAATTCTTCAAGAGTTTTTGAAGAAGCAAAATCACTCTCTTCGGTAAACATACCGATAGACGGATCAATTGCAGGAAGTTGGAGGTGAAATGCTTGCATTCGATATTCTGATTCGCGCTTTAGCGTCAGTTCTTTCACATCCTCATCCAATGCATGAGTACTATCGGGCTGACTCGACGTTTCTGTGCCTGCAGGACGATGCCTTCCCGCTGCAATCACAAACCCAGAAGTTATAGCTCGGAGATATTCGAACCATGCATGTACGCTCTCCAGCGGCGAGCGATACGATCTGGTCATTGGGTAGATTCCGTGGTCAGTAATGCACATATCGCCGCGCATATTCGACATACCGGGCTGCTGCGGCACAAATAGAATCAACCTCGTTTGGTTTAAGTGTGCGTCGAACGTGTGCTGGGACTCCAGCAACAAGCGTCCCAGATGGTATATGTTCACCTTCTCTGACCACTGCACCCGCTGCAATAATAGAGCCAGACTCAATCACACAGCCATCGAGGAGAACCGCTCCCATTCCAATGAGAACCCTATCACCCACTGTGCAACCATGCACAATTGCCCTATGTCCTACCGTCACGTCATCACCGATGTTCAATGAATACTTCCCATCCGTTACGTGAAGTACACAGAGATCTTGAATGTTTGTACGTGCTCCAATTCGAATTGCATGAACATCGCCCCGGACAACTGAATTGAACCACACCGAAGAATGTTCACCAATTGTGACATCGCCTGCTATGATGCATCCTGCCAGTACGACAGCGGTTGGGTGAATGTGTGGGGATCTATCATTGTACGGAAGAATGAGAGCACGCTCCATATTCATAATGTCATGTTACAGACAAAATTACGCTTGTATCATTTTACATATTTTTGTTATGGGTTAGCTTCTTTTCTTCCTTAGGAGTATGTCACGGTCGCACAGAAAATGGCGTTCTCGAAGCTGGGCCGTCGCTGCGCTGCTGACGATTGGGTGTATCAATGCCATAATCTCTTTTCGTGAAGAAGAAAAACCGTTGTCTAATATCAAACTCGGTTTGTCCTTGGAAAGCTCTACCCACGACGCAGAACGCTCAGCTGTGCGAGTTAGAGACATTATCACCAAGCTCATCGAGCTTATCCAGCACTTCTTCGATCGTAAAGAATGAGCCAGTACAGACAACTGGCTCTCCCAGCTGCAGTGCAGCAAGGAATGCCTCTCCAATGTTCGAGTGCACTGCTATGGGGATACCAAAGGAAGACGCCTGTTCAGCAAGTTCTTCAGCAGAACACGCCCGAGGATTCCGCGGTGTCGCAAAGAAAAAACGGATTGCGATACGTGATAATACTGCAAGCATTTCTCGGTAGTCTTTATCGCGCATGACACCAAAGACAACATTCCATTTTGGTGGGAATGGTGCTTCACCGATCGTTTTGACCAGTGCTTGACAGCCAGCTTCATTATGAGCAACATCCACGACCAGAAGCGGATTTGTTCTCACAGTCTCAATCCGCCCGCGCAGACCGCTGTTACGACGAAGATTGCGGAGACCACGCTCTATGATTGGGAGGGTATCCGCCGGAGGTATAGTACCCCAATGCTCCTGAAGAGCCAGTAACGCAATTGCAAGGTTCCGTACTTGGTGCTCACCATGAAGTGGAACAAACAGATTGTCAAATGACCATCCTCGAAGCCTAATACTGAGTGTCATACCGTGTGTTGACCGCGAATTGATTGAATAGATCCAGTCCTGATCGTCTAAGAATATCAATCGCGACACCCCAACACTATGAGCATGTGAGGAAAAAACAGGTTTCAGCCGGTCCCGAGTCTCCCCTACAACTGCAGGTACATTAGGCTTGAATATCCCTGCCTTCTCCAGCGCGATCTGTTCTAATGTATTACCGAGCCATTCCTGGTGGTCATAGTCAATGCTGGTAATGAC